>SKXG01000173.1 GCA_007128525.1 Pseudomonadales bacterium
CGCCATCACGAAACCCGGCAGAATGCCGGAAAGCCTGCCTTTCGGCGCGAGACCTGTATGCAGACTGGACAGATACCCGGTGTCATCGACATGCTGGCGACCCTGGTCGCCGAACCTTCCGTCAGCTGTACCCAGCCCGGCCTGGATCAGAGCAATCTGGGCGTCGTCAATCAGCTCGCTACCTGGCTGGATCAGCTGGGCTTCAACTGCGCCATCCATGAGATTCCGGGCATGCCCGGCAAGGCCAACCTGATCGCCACGGCAGGCAGCGGCGAGGGCGGCCTGGTGCTGGCCGGCCATACAGACACAGTGCCCTGTGACCCGGCCCTTTGGCAGCAGGATCCCTTTCAACTGGTGGAGCGCGACAACCGCCTCTATGGGCTGGGCAGTTGCGACATGAAGGGCTACTTTCCGCTCGTGATCGAGGCCATTCGCGACCTGGATCTGGCAAAGCTGCGCAAGCCACTGACCATCGTGGCCACTGCCGATGAAGAAACCTCGATGGCCGGCGCCCGCCATCTGGTGGCGTCCGGCGCACTGCAGGCGGAGTTTGCCGTCATCGGCGAGCCCACCGGCCTGCAGCCCATTTACGCCCACAAGGGCTTCACCATGCTGCGCATCAGCCTGCTGGGGCAGTCTGGCCATTCCTCGAACCCGGCGCTGGGCCACAATGCCCTGGAAGCCATGCACAGGGTCCTGGGTGCGCTGCTGGCGTTCCGCGACGCACTCGGCCAGCGCTACCAGGATCCCGGGTTCGAAGTCAGTCGCCCGACCCTGAACCTGGGCTGCCTGCACGCTGGCGACAACCCGAACCGCATCTGTGGCCACGCCGACCTCGACATCGACATCCGGATGCTGCCCAGCATGGACAACGATCAGGTCCGCGAGGATCTTAAGGCGCTGGTGCGGCAGACGGTCGCCGACAGCGGGATCGAGGCCACAGTGGCGGAGCTGAACCCGCCAGTGCCCGCGTTTGCCACGCCAGCCGACGCCGACCTGGTGCGCATTATGGAAAAGCACAGCCGCCGCCGCGCCGGTACCGTGGCCTTCAGTACCGAAGGGCCCTTTTATCAACAGCTCGGCATGCAGACGCTGATTTTCGGTGCCGGCCACATTGACCAGGCGCATCAGCCCAACGAATTCCTCGGGCTCGATCAGATCCAGCCGGCCGTCGACGCCTTGCGCGGCCTGATCCGGGATACGAAGCTGATCTGAACATTGGCAAGTATTGCTTGCCAAACAGGCCAAACCCCATGCCTATGTACTGGTTGCCAATGCTGGTGTTCCTGTTGCCCGCCATTGGGGCCCATGGTGCACTCTGGCTGTCGCAGACGCATGAGCTGATCGAGGTGTGCAACCCCTACCTGGACGGCTGCACCAGCATCAGCGCGGCGGGGCGCAACGAACCGGCCATTTTTCTGTTTCGCGGCATGCTGATGCCCAAGGCCGTCCTGCTGGCGTTGTTCTGGCCACTGTGCGGGCACTGGCTCAGATGTCTCGGCGCCCGACCGAGCATCTGGCACTGGACGATCGCCGCCATGGGCATTGGTGGCGCTGTATTCCTGCTGCTCTATCTGCTGTTTCTCGGCACCGAAGGCGAGGTGCATCGACTTTTGCGCCGTTATGGCGTCCATCTGTATTTCTTCTGCACCTACAGCGCCCAGGTGCTGGCCACCTGGCGCCTGTACCGGATGGGTCCTGCCGCTCAGGTGCCGACGGCGCTGGTTCGGATCCTTGTTGCCCAATGCGTGCTGATGCTGGCGATCGGGGTCACGGCGCTGCCGGCCGCTGAGTGGTGGTTGGATCGCAGCCGGGTCAACAATGCCATGGCCTGGAACATGGCCGCGTTGGGCATGAGCTGGTTTCTGGTGACCGCCATCGCCTGGTGGCATACCAGCTTCCGGGTCAGCGGCAGTACATCAACCACGCACTGACACCCGACAGAGACGAAAGCCGACAGCACCACACCGCTTGCTTTACAATCCGCGCTTTAATCCGGATCTGTCGCCATGACCGATGCCACCCAGTACGCACGCTGGTTCCGGGATTCGACGCCCTACATCAGCGCCCACCGGCACAAAACCTTTGTCGTGTTGCTCGGCGGCGATGCCATCGTGCATGACAACATCACGCCGATCGTCCACGACCTGGCACTGCTGTCGGTGCTTGGCGTCCGTGTCGTGCTGGTGCATGGTGCCCGGCCGCAAATCGATGCGGCCCTTGCGGCCGCGCGACTGGAGAGCCGCTTTTACGGCCACCGCCGGATCACCGACGATGCCAGCATCGACCAGATCCAGTTTGCCGTCGGCCGCGTCCGCACCCAGGTCGAAGGCCTGTTCTCAATGGGGCTGCCGAGCACGCCGCTGCACAACACCCGGATACACGTTCTGTCCGGCAACCTGGTGACAGCAAAGCCGGTCGGCATCATCGACGGGGTCGATCACCTGCACACAGGTCGGGTGCGGCGCATCCAGCGCGACCTCATCCACCGGCTGCTAGACGAGCGGACCATCGTGCTGTTGTCACCGCTCGGCTATTCACCGTCTGGGGAAGCGTTCAATCTGAGCTCGGAGGAGCTTGCCACTGAGGTGGCAATCAGCCTGGGCGCGGACAAGTTGATCATGTTCGACGCCCGCGACAAGGTGCTCGATGCCGACGGCCAGCCCTGTTCGGAGCTGACCCCGGCGCAGCTCGACAGCCTGCTCGACAGCACCAGTCGCCTGGACGACAGCAGCCGGCTACGGCTGGGTGAGTTGTTGCGCGCCTGTCGTGCCGGGGTACCGCGCTGTCACCTGATCAGCTACCTCGAAGACGGTGCCTTGCTCCGTGAGCTTTATACCGCCAGCGGTGCTGGCACCCAGATCAGCGATCACGGCTTGCAGGCTATACGGGGCGCCACCTCAGAAGACGTGGCCGCCATCGTCGAGCTGATCCGACCATTGGAGACAGCCGGCGTGCTGGTCAAGCGCCCGCGCGACCGCCTGGAGCAGGAAATACACCGCTTCTTTGTCGCCGAGCTTGATGGCATCGTCATCGGTTGCTGCGCACTCTATCCGTATCCCGAGGGGAACACGGCCGAGTTCGCCTGCCTGGCGACCCATCCCGGCTATCGCGAGGCCACCGGCGCCGACAACATCGGCAACCTGCTGTTGCGCCGCGCCGAGACAGAAGCCCGACGGCAGGGCCTGGGGTCATTGTTTCTGCTGACGACTCAGGCAAGAGACTGGTTTCGGGAGAACGGTTTCGCCGATGCCGGGGTCGACGAACTGCCGGCGCCGCGCAAATCACTGTACAACCTGCAACGCAACTCCAAAATCATGATCAAACGGCTCTGACCAGCCCTCTACAGAAAGCGAAAGGATTGCCAATGGCCAATGATGAAAAACGCCGCTACTCCTCTCAGGTGGTAGACGGTGCCAGCCACGCTCCGAGCCGCGCGATGCTGCACGCGGTCGGATTCCAGGACGCGGACTTCGCCAAACCTCAGGTCGGTATTGCATCGACCTGGAGCATGGTCACGCCCTGCAATATGCACATCAACGAGCTGGCCGACGCCGCCGCCATGGGGGCCGATGAAGCTGGCGGCAAGAGCGTGCTGTTCAATACCATTACCGTGTCCGATGGCATCTCCATGGGCTCACCCGGCATGCGCTACTCGCTGGTGTCGCGTGAAGTGATTGCCGACTCCATCGAAACCGTGGTCGGCGCTCAGGGCTTTGACGGCTTCGTGGCCATCGGCGGTTGCGACAAGAATATGCCCGCCTGCGCGATGGCCATGGCACGGCTCAACCGACCGAGCGTGTTCGTCTATGGCGGCACTATTCAGACCGGCAAGGACCGGCGTGACATTGTCTCGGTGTTTGAAGCGGTCGGCGCGCATGCGGCCGGCAGGATCTCCGACATCGAGCTGAAAGATGTCGAAGCGACTTCGATTCCCGGGCCAGGCTCCTGCGCTGGCATGTACACCGCCAATACCATGGCCTCGGCGATCGAGGCAATGGGCTTGTCATTGCCAAACAGCTCGGCACAGGAGGCAGTGTCACAGCAAAAGCGCAAAGACAGCTACAACGCGGGGGCGGCGGTCGTGAACCTGCTGGAGCTGGGGATCAAGCCATCGGATATTCTGTGCCGCGAAGCCTTTGAAAATGCCATTACCATGGTTATTGCATTGGAAGGCTCAACCAACGCTGTACTGCACCTGATCGCCATTGCCAAGGCAGCCGGCATTCCGTTGTCGCTCGAGGACTTCACCCGCATTGGCAAGCGAGTACCGGTACTGGCCGACATGCGTCCCGCCGGCGAGTATGCGATGTCGGAACTGATCGCCATCGGTGGCATTCAACCACTGATGAAGATGTTGCTGGCCGAAGGCCTTCTGCACGGTGACTGCCTGACCGTGACCGGCAAGACGCTGGCGGAGAACCTCAAGGATGTGCCGGATTACCCGGCAGATCAGAAAATCATCCGACCGCTGTCCAATCCGGTCAAGAAGGACAGCCACCTGGTGATCCTGTACGGCAACCTGGCTCCCGAAGGTGCGGTAGCCAAGATCACCGGCCACGAAGGCTTGCGCTTTGAAGGCACCGCCAAGGTCTTCCATGGCGAGGAGGCTGCCATGCAGGCCATACTCGATGGTGCCGTAACCAAAGGCGACGTCGTCGTGGTCCGCTACGAAGGTCCGAAAGGCGGTCCGGGGATGCGCGAGATGCTGAGCCCCACCAGCGCCATCAATGGTCGGGGGCTGTCACAGGATGTGGCGCTGATTACGGACGGACGTTTTTCGGGCGGTTCACATGGGTTTGTGATCGGTCATGTGACACCGGAGGCTTTCACGGGCGGGCCGATCGCGTTGCTTGAGGACGGCGATCGCATTGTCGTCGATGCCGAGCAATGTGAAATCAATGTGCAGCTCAGTGACCAGGAACTGGCGGAGCGGCGCGCGAATTGGCGCGCACCAGCGCCATACACCGAAACCGGCGTGCTGGCAAAGTATGCCAAGCTCGTCAGCTCGGCGAGCGACGGCGCTGTAACGGGCTGATGGGAGCCCGCCTTTGTGGTGACCGGGTGTAAGAATGAAAACGGGCCGGCATGGCCGGCCCGTTTTGTTTATCCGCAATAGGATTACGTCTGTATCACTGCGGCCGGAACGAGAACCTCAGCTGAGCCCGGACAGGTACAACTCGACCGTCTTCTTCCACCGGCATGAACAGCCAGCGGTCCAGCGCTGCAACAGCAGCCCGATCGAAGATGCTTGATGAAGAGTCCTGAACCTGCGGGTCACGGACTTCACCCGTCTCGGTTACGGTGAACTCCACATCCACCCAGCCTTCCATACGACGCTGCGCCGCAAGTCGCGGATACTCCGGCGCCACCTGCCGCAGCACTTCAAGCTCTGACATTGTGTAGACGCGGTCGAATCGACCAACCCGTGAATCTGCAAAACGTTCGGCATGCAGGATCTCTGTGCGCAGCGCTTCCAGCAATCCACTTTCCACACCAGCGCGCTCGGCATCAGACACCACTTCACGGCTGGCGTTGATGTTACCCGCAGACAGATAGGCACGGGCGCGGTCCATCAGCGCTTCTCGAACCAGCCGCAGGCCACGCTGAGCGGCTTCCGAGTTCGGTGACCGCTCAAGCACCCGGTTAAACAGGTCGTAGGCATTGTTGGCCGCTGGGGGCATCAGCCTGTCGTCCTGCAGGGCTTCCGAGGCTGCAATCAGATCCTGCTGATTGCGGCGGTCTTCCGCGGCCTGCAGGGCTTGTCGACTGGAGCGCTCGACCTCATCAAGTCCAGCGGCATCCGCGTCGAGGTCCCGAGCCTGCGCAATGAAGCGTCTGGCCTGCTGCATATCACCGGCAATCACCGACGACTGGGCGTTGGCGATCAGTCGCTGTACCACAGTATTCAGACCCTGCGTGGCTGCCTGATTCTGTGGATCTATCTCGAGTATTTCCCGATAGGTCTCCGCCGCGTTGTCGCCTTCCGGCGCAACCAGCTGACCAGCCGAGAACTGCGCTAGCGCCTCCTCGGTCAGAGCCTGAACCCTTTCAAAGCGATTACTTCGCGCCAGTATGTCCTGAGCACGCTCGCTGTCCGGCCGAACGTTCAGGACAACATTGGCGTGGTTGCGGGCTGCGTCCCAGTCATTTTGAAAGATCGCTGTCTCAGCCTGAGACATCAGGTAACTGATGACCCTGTCAATGCCGTCCAGCGCGTCTTCATTGTTGGGATCCTGGTCCAGTGCTGCAGCGTAGTAGCCGAGCGCACTATCAAATTCCGGTGTCACGATCTGGCCAGCGGCAAAAGCCAGCTCAGCCATCTCAACCAGAGACTGCGAGTCGCCAGACGATACCGAAATGGTACGAGTATCCAATGCGGCAGTCGCCGCAGGCAGATTCAGGTTGGTTTCGACGCTGCCACCACGCAGGGTCAGCCAGCCGCCAACCACGCCGACAATCACAACCAGGGCCGCGATACCAAACATACCGCTGAGGTTGGTACCGGAACCGCTTCCATGCGAAATTGTATTGCTTCCGATCATAACTTAGGCCATCTGTCTGGATTGGAAAAATCGCCCGCGGATGCGCTTGACGCGATCCAGCGCTCCACTGACGAGTCCCTGAATGGAGTTGCTCTCTGATTCGTTGCGCTTAACCTGATGGCGCTGAATCAGCTCCGGATTTTTTGCCAATTCCACGTGCTTGTTCACGGCTGATTCAACCCAGAGCCGGGTCTGACCAACCTGGAGGGGCTTGAGCAGGAACCGAAAGATCTGTCCGTAGTTGAGCATGTTGATCAGTGCCTGAGCGTCTGAACGCTCGCTGGCAATAATGGTGACCAACTCTGGAACATGCTGTTTGAGTTCGGCGGTCAAACCCTCGACCTGCTTTTCATTCAGCGCCGTATCGGTGATCAATACGCCAACCGGATGCGCTTCAAGCAGTTCGACAGCTGCTTCGACATCCTTCGCATGATGGACACGACGACTGCCGTGCATCGCGTCACCCAGTGAATCCACCAGCGCATCATCTCGGGTCAACACCAGCAGCTCGACCATTTCCGGATCGATCTTCGGCGTAGCGGCCTCTTCACCAGCCGTCGCAGCGGCCTGGGCTTGTGATGGGGCTTCCTGGCTCCTCGGCGTACCGGCACTGGACATGTCGATCAGCTCGAACTCACCCGACTCGTTTGCGTCATCTACGGGCACCTCAGCATCAGCCGGGTCGTTGGCAGCTTCGGCGGCAGCTTCACCTGCGCCCATGCTGCGAGCGACGTTGGCCGCCATGGCAATGGTTTCCTTCAGCTCAACGGAAGGGCATGGCTTCATAAGATAGCGGAATACTTCCGCATCGTTGATCGATGCTTCAATAGCATTGAGATCCGCATATCCGGTGAGCAGGATGCGCATGGCATTGGGCGCCAGCTCCTTGACCTCCCTGAGGACTTCGACACCTGTCATGCCCGGCATCCGCTGGTCAGACACCACCACATCGACAGACTGGTCACGAAGGATGTCGAGCGCCTCCTCTCCGGAGTTGGCGATCAGGACGTTATAATCACGCCGGAACATCGCACGCATCGATGTAAGCACGCGCTTCTCGTCGTCAACGAACAGGATGCTGTTTTCTTTCACTGCTGCGGCCATGATTATGCTGCCTCCGCGGTAGCTTCCCGGGTGACAGGAAGTCTGACGATGAATTTCGTGCCGACGCCAACCTCGGATTGCACATCAATGTGGCCGCCGTGGTCGTCGATGATCTTGCTGACAATGGACATACCAAGCCCGGTACCCTGACCCACCGGTTTGGTGGTGAAGAACGGGTCCATGATCTTGGCAAGGTTCTCTTCCGGTATGCCACAGCCGGTGTCTTGCACCTCGACTTCAACCCAGTTGTCGACATGTCGGGTACGCAGCGTCAGCGTGCCCTTGTTGTCCATAGCCTGCACCGCATTGGTGACCAGGTTGATAAAGACCTGGTTGATCTTTGACGGTGCACAGAGAATCTCCGGAATCTCTTCAAAGTCTTTGACCACCTCGACACCATACTTCCAGAGGTTGTGGGTAATGGTCAGCGTCTTCTCCAGGCCGTCCCGAACATCGAAGGCATCCTCACCGGCACGATCCAGGCGACTGA
Source organism: Pseudomonadales bacterium (assembly GCA_007128525.1). Classification (GTDB taxonomy): domain Bacteria; phylum Pseudomonadota; class Gammaproteobacteria; order Pseudomonadales; family Azotimanducaceae; genus SKXG01. The sequence goes on from SKXG01000173.1 coordinate 8,140, forward strand.
AGTCCTTCAAGCTCTGTACCAGCTCGCTGATCTGAGCCAGGCCATCCTGGCTGTCTGTGGTCAGAGCATCGATCTCCTCGATGATCTCTGATGCGGCCACCGGATCTACGGCGTCACGCAGCCGCTGCAGCTCAGCCTTCAGGTCCTGAGTGGTTGCACCCGGCGTCTTGAGAACTTCGACGACCCGTACTGCGTGATCAATCAGGACCTTCAGGTCCTCGACGTTCTCTGCTGTGGTCGACTGATTGTTCATAACGTACAGCAAGGGCGTATTGATCTCGTGCATCACACCTGCCACAAGCTGGCCAAGGGATGACATCTTTTCGGCTTGTACCAGCTGCACCTGCGACTCCTTCAGCTCGTTGTAGGCGTCTTCCAGGTCTTCAGTACGCTCTCGCACCCGCTCTTCAAGCGAGGCGTTCATGGTGGCGAGCTGCAGGGCCGAGTCGTTGAGCTGGCCGTAACTGCGCTGCAACCGGAAGCCGAAATATCCAAGTACGATCAAGAGCAGTGCTGTGTAAAGGTTCAGGAGGACACGGGAGTCATTGACCGTTGACAGCAGGAAAAGGTAGTCCCGGCCGACCAGATCACGCAGGCCTTCAGACTGACGGACGAACTGGTTGACGCCCAGACCTTCGAAGCTTCGGTCAAGCGCACGACGCATCGGTGCCAGCTCACTCAGAGCGTCGCCCAGCTCGGCCAGGCGGTTCTGATCGCTCTGCGAACGCAGATCCACCACATCGCCGAAGCGGGCTACAATGGCTTCCACCTGGAGCAGATCGGCATCACCACCACGCTCGATGCGCTGCAGAATTTGCTGGGAGCTGCGAAAGACCGTGTCAGCAGCGTCATTCAAACGTCGCTCACGCAGCTCCCGGACGAACTCCCGGCTCAACTGCGACGTCTCTTCATGCCGGCGCCGGAACTCGTGATGCTGATTCGCGTACTCGCGTGCCTGGGCGGAAATCTGGTCTGCCTGGCGAGTCACGCTCTGAAACTCACGCGTGACGCGGGCCGGATCTACCCGACTGCCCTCCTGACCGCCCACAGAGTTGAACAGGTCGATCATCTGCCCGCGCAGCTGGTCAGTTGCCCCGGGCTGGGCCGGGAACCCGCTTTCAATGTCGCGTCTCGCCTGCGCCAGCGTGGCATCCATGCCCTCACTGAGCGCCGCCAACTGACTGCGGCCATCAATGTTGAGGTTCCGCATGTTGATCAGCTCGCGATCCATGGCCTGCGCAATATCCCGCAGATGCCTGAGGGACTCGTCGAGCCGGCGCTGAGAGTCGTTCGACGATGTCGACAGCACGACCAGCGCTCCGAGCAGCGCTATGGCTGCCAGTGCGAGCAGGATATTGAGAGTTGTCCTTACCATCACCTTGCTCCTTCGGACTGCACCTTTCGATGTCTTGGCTTGTGGTTTTCTATACGTTCCCCTGGTTGTGCGTGCGTCGAAGGTCTCTCCGGTGCAGCCGCCAGGCTCTTTTCAGTCCCTTGAAACGGCAGCCACTGCACAGCGGCGGAGCTTAATGGAGCACCGCGCCCCAACTCTGAGCAGAATTGCAGTAAGAGACTGTGTAAGTGTTCACAGATTCGCCCGTGCGCCGCCAATACGGCGCCACCGGGGCGGCCCAGGGACCTTTCAATGGGTCGAATGGGAACTTTGCGGGACAGCAGCACACCAATAATCGCTGCTGCGGAGATGGGCATTCTGCCCGCTGTACTCTGATGCTTCATGGCGGCCGCTCACCTTTGCCAGGACCTTGGTAGATTAAGGGCCGTAAGGGCGCGTCCGGGCAATGAGACAAGTGTGCGGGCTTGGAAGGACCTGGTGAGCAGGTTTGCAGGCTGTGAGGCGCGTCACTGACAGGGCTTGACTGAAACCCTAGAGGGGCGGTCGCAGATACTGCAACCCGGGGGCACTCTAGCGAATACCGGTGGACTTGGCCAAGACCGGATTGTAAGCACTTGCCGGGTACTCGCCGGCGCCGCACGAAAGGCGGGCGTTGCCGACGTAGCGGTGTAAGATGGCCCGACGGAAAGGCCAATCTTGATCGTATACAAGAAATCTTGCAAGGCGTGTCTGTCAGGTCCACCCGGCCCGGTGCCCGGCATCGCGTCTGAAAGTGCCAGCGGACGAAAAACGACGGCACTGATCCATCTTCTGTCAGCGTTCTACTCAGAGACACTATGAAAAAATCTCTTGTGCCCCTTCTGATCCTGCTCGTCGCCGGACTCGCCGCCTACGGCCTGTTTTTGCATAACGGCAACAATGGCGGCTCTGCCGGAGGGCCACCGGCGGGCTTTGGCGGCATGGGTGGCGGTGCCTTGGTCGTCCTTGAAGCCGTTGAATACGAGCGACTGGCAAATGAGATTGAAGCCATTGGAACTGTCCGGGCGCTGGAGTCGGTCACGCTGACACCAAAGGTGTCGGATACGGTCAGTGCCATCCACTTTGAAGACGGCGACCTGGTCGAAGCAGGCACCATATTATTGGAGCTGACCAACCGGGAAGAGCAGGCGTTGCTGGCCGAGGCGCAGGCCAACCTGGAAGATGGAAGGCGTCAGCTGCGGCGCCTTGAAGAGCTGGTGCAGCAGGGCAGCGTCCCTGTCTCACAAGTCGATGAAGCCCGATCCCGCGTCGATGCCCAGGAAGCACGGCTCGAAGCCCTGCTGGCCCGGCTTGATGATCGGCTGATCCGAGCCCCATTCGACGGCGCCCTGGGCTTCCGCGAGGTCAGCCAAGGGACGCTGGTATCACCCGGCACCGCGATCACCACCATTGACGACATCTCCAGCATCCGGCTCGAATTTTCCGTACCGGAAGTGTTTCTTGGCGTGCTTGCGCCGGGACAGCGGGTCGTTGCGCGGAGTGCCGCCTACCCCGACGAGACTTTCGAAGGTGAGATCAGCAGCATCGGCTCCCGCGTCGACCCGGTCAGCCGTGCGGCGACCGTCCGGGCACGAATCCCGAACGACGAGCTGCGGCTGCGGCCCGGTATGCTCATGACGCTACGGCTGGTGACGGCCGAGCGCGACGCTCTGGTGGTGCCGGAGCGGGCTGTCACCCAGATTGACACCCGGGCCTTTGTGTATGTCGCCAACGACGGCATCGCCGAGCAGAGAACCGTCAGACTCGGCGACAGGCAGCCTGGTCGGGTGGAAATTCTCGACGGCCTCGAGGCCGGTGAAGAAATCGTGACCGATGGTGTGATCCGTGTCCGTCCTGGCGCCCGGCTCATGACGGAAGCCGGCATGTCGAACCGCAACGCCGGAGGCCGCCCCGATGGCGCACGCCCCAGTGAGTCCTAATAGGCGCGAGGCGCCTGACGTCAATACAGCAGCGCGGCGCAACCGTGGAGGGATGACTGATGTGGCTTTCTGACATTTCGGTCAAGCGGCCGGTACTGGCAACCGTCATCGCACTGTTGTTGCTGTCGCTCGGCATACTGTCCTTCCTGAATCTGCCGCTGCGCGAATACCCGAACATCAACCCACCGGTCGTATCGATCAACACCAGTTACACCGGTGCATCTGCGGAAGTCATTGAAACCCGCGTGACGCAGCTGATCGAAGATCAGGTCAGCGGCGTGGAAGGTGTCAAGTCGATCCGCTCGTCGAGCCGCAACGAGCGCTCCAACATCACGATCGAATTCGATTTGAGCCGCAACATCGACGAGGCGGCAAACGACATCCGCGACCGTGTCTCGCGCATTTCCGGGATGCTCCCAGAAGATGCCGATCCGCCGCGAGTGGCGAAACAGGACGCCGACGCACAACCCGCGATGTTCATGAGCCTGAGTAGCGAAGCGCTGTCGCCAATGGAGCTGACGGACTATGCCGAGCGCTTCATCATCGACCGACTCGCGGTCGTACCCGGTGTCGCCGAGGCGCGGGTCAACGGGTCTGGCCGACCGTCGATGCGTGTCTGGCTGGATCGCACCGAGCTGGCAGCGCGCAATCTGGCCGTTTCTGATATCGAGGCCGCGCTGCGCCGCGAGAACCTGGAGCTGCCGGCTGGCCGGATCGACTCCCCGGAACGGGAATTTCAGGTGCGTATCGCCCGCAGCTATGCCAGTCCTCAGGACTTTCGCGAGCTGGTGGTTGCGCGTGGTGAGAATGGCCACCTGATCCGGCTTGGGGAAGTTGCCCGAATCGAGCTGGGGCCCCGCAACCTCCGGACCTCGTTCCGCGCCAACCGACAGAACACCGTTGGCATCGCCATCGTCCGGCAGTCCACCGCCAACACGCTGGAAACGCTGGAAGGCGTCAAGGATGAAATGGCGTTGATCAATCAGGGGCTGCCTGAGGGCATGATGCTGGTGGCCAGCTCTGATGATTCCGTATTCATCCGTGAAGCCATAGACGCCGTTTATCTCACCATCATCATCACCATGTCGCTGGTGGCACTCGTCATCCTGTTCTTCCTGGGCAGCTTCCGCGCCATGCTGATACCGGCCGTGACCATTCCGATCTGCCTGATTTCGGCGTTCACCGCACTGGCGTTGTTTGGTTTCTCGATTAACCTGATCACGCTGCTGGCGCTGGTGCTTTGTATCGGGCTGGTCGTCGACGACGCCATCGTGGTGCTGGAGAACGTGCATCGGCGTATTGAAGCCGGCGAACCGCCATTGCTTGGCGCTTACAATGGTGCACGGCAGGTGGCGTTTGCCGTGATCGCGACGACAGCCGTTATCGTGACCGTGTTTGTGCCGATCATGTTCCTGCAGGAC
>SKXG01000103.1 GCA_007128525.1 Pseudomonadales bacterium
CTTCACACACGCGGCATGGCTGGGTCAGGCTTTCGCCCATTGCCCAAGATTCCTAACTGCTGCCTCCCGTAGGAGTCTGGACCGTGTCTCAGTTCCAGTGTGGCTGATCATCCTCTCAAACCAGCTATGGATCGTCGCCTTGGTAGGCTTTTACCCTACCAACTAGCTAATCCAACGCAGGCTCCTCCAATAGCGCGAGGTCCGAAGATCCCCCGCTTTACTCCGTAGAGCATATGCGGTATTAGCCCGAGTTTCCCCGGGTTATCCCCCACTACTGGGTAGATTCCTACGCGTTACTCACCCGTCCGCCACTCGTCAGCCAGGAGCAAGCTCCTGCTGTTACCGTTCGACTTGCATGTTTTAGGCCTGCCGCCAACGTTCAATCTGAGCCATGATCAAACTCTTCAGTTTAAGGTCGATCGCGGAATTTCTTCCGCTAACTCTCTACAGCGCCACCACCCGAAGATGGTCTTGCTGCTGCAGCCTGGCCGTTCACCGAAATGGTGTTCGAACCTTCTGCAAAGTTAATGGCCTTGCCTCAAATTTCAGGCGCCCACACGAATGGTCTGCTTGCTTTTTTAAAGAGCGGCCGACTCAGGCTTTTCAAGGCCCCGTCGGCAAGGGCTGCGTATAATACACGAGGAACTTTGCTTAGCAACACTCGCGCGATTATTTTTGAAACTTTTTTTGGTCACGGCGCCAATGGCCTGATTTAACAACCACTTACGCTGGCCGCTCTGGCCTCCTGCAAGGCGACAGAACACCCGAACGACCAGAGTCCGACACCGGACACCCACACATTCTCACGGGTGAAAAGCCAGCAGCCAGGCCTTCTTTCCTCGGCGGATCAGGTGGTAGCGGCCATGCAGTGCATCGCCCGGCGACAACAAGTGTCCGGCATCCCCCACTTCATTGCCGTTCACGCGCACGCCGCCGCCTTCCACCAGCTTGCGCGCCGCGCCACGTGAAGGCGCCAGACCACCCTCGACCATGGCAGCCAGCAGCCCGGGCTCGGCAGGATCAATGGCACAGGCTGCCATCCCATCGAGGCGCAGCTGCGCCAGATCGGCCGCCTCCAGCTGGTCGATTGAGCCGGAGAACAGCGCATCTGTGATGCGCTCGGCAGCGGCCAGACCGTCATTGCCATGTATCAGCACTGTCATGTCCCGGGCCAGAACCCGCTGCGCCTCGCGCAGATGGGGTGCATCACCGTGGGCAGCCGCCAGGGCCTGAATATCGCCCGGCGAGCGGAAGCTGAAGTAGCCGAGGTATTTCACCACATCGGCGTCGGCCGCGTTCAGCCAGAACTGGTAGAAGCTATAGGGCGACGTCTTGCGCGGATCCAGCCAGACGGTGCCGGATTCGGTCTTGCCGAACTTGCTGCCATCCGCCTTGGTGACCAGCGGCATGGTCAGACCGTGCACGGTCCGGCCCAGCATTCGCCGCACCAGGTCCATGCCGCCGGTGATGTTGCCCCACTGATCACTGCCGCCGATCTGCAAACTGCAGTCATAGCGCCGCGCCAGCTCCGTGAAGTCGATCGACTGCAGAATGATGTACGAGAACTCGGTAAAGGATATGCCGGCCCCTTCACGCTCGATACGGGCTTTGACTGACTCTTTCTGAATCATGGCATTGACGGAGAAGTGCTTGCCGACGTCACGCAGGAAACTGATGGTGTCCATGGACTGAATCCAGTCCAGATTGTTGACCACCAGCGCCCCCTGCGGACCTTCGGTATCCAGCAGGCCTGACACCTGCCGGCGAATTGCCTCAACCCAGCTGGCCACCTGCTCAGGGTCATTCAGGCTGCGCTCGTTGTCCTTGAACGACGGATCGCCGATCAGACCCGTGGCCCCACCGACCAGCGCCAAAGGCCGATGCCCGGCAAGCTGAAAGCGGCGCAGAGCCAACAACGGCACCAGATGGCCGATGTGCAGACTGTCGGCCGTGGGGTCGAAGCCGCTGTACAAGGTCCGACTGCCAGACTGGAGGTGCGCCACCAGCGCATCACGGTCTGAGCTTTGCGCGACCAGATGACGCGCCTCGAGGTCATCAAGCATAGAGCCGGACATGGGTTCATCACCGTATGCAAAGGGCGGCACAAGATAGCAAAGCCATCCCGCCAGGCGTAGCCCCGGCACATTGACCGGATGCCCTACGTTCGCGTGTTCCTCACAGGTTCCGCCGCAATCGTGACGCACCACTCGGCGGCGACTTTCCAGCAGGTGATCCAACGCCTATACTTCCGTATGATTAGTGCACAATCTAAAAACCTCCCCTAACCACGCGAAAATACGATAATTTTCATGGAAGCCTTGCGACACTTCCCGCGTACCCATCTGATCCTGGCCGCCACCCTGGTTGCGACCCTGGCCGTGGTGCTCATTGCCAGCGCCCGACACCCGGATCCGAACGCAACGCTGCTGATCACCAGTGCGCCGGTCCTGGACCCGTTTGCGGGTGCCGCGCTGGAATTGAAGCCGCTGGCCGAGCTGACGTCAGCCCTGCCAGACGAAGCCGACTCAGGCTCCGAGATCGGCTTGAGCGTTCAGGACATCGAAACCAGCAAGCCCCAGGTTCGCAAAGTCACGGAAACGGTGCGTAGCGGCGACAGTCTGGCCCGCATCTTCTCACGGCAGTCGCTGTCCCCTCGGACCCTGCACGAGCTGATGACCAACACACCGGAAGCCAAGCGCCTAAAGCGCATCTACCCCGGACACGAGTTGCACTTTGTCATTGACGAGGACAATCAGCTGCAGCAGTTGACCTACGCCTTCAGCCGGCTCGAGAAACTGGTGATCGAGGCCAACGCTGATGGCTTTAAGGCGAAGGAAATCAAACGTGAACCGGAGACAGTGCTGACATTCCGCAAGGGTGAGATTCGCAGCTCGCTGTTTCTGGCCGGCCAGGCTGCTGACCTTGATCAGTCCACCATCCTGCGGTTTGCCCAGATATTCCAGTGGGATATAGATTTCATCCGCGATATCCGTACAGGGGATACCTTCAGCCTGTTGTACGAAGAGCAGTATCTCGACGGCGAATTCATCGGCGTGGGACGCATACTGGCCGCCACATTTACCAACCGGGGCCGCGAGCATCGCGCTGTACGCTACGACGCTGAAGATGGCAGCAGCGGCTACTTCACGCCGGAAGGCCGCAGCGTACGCCGGGCATTTCTGCGTGCGCCGCTGGAATTCACCCGGGTCAGCTCGCGCTTTAATCCGCGCCGGTTGCACCCGATACACAACCGGGCAGCACCGCATCGCGGCATAGACTATGCAGCCCCAACTGGCACGCCAGTCTGGGCAGCCGGTGACGGCCGGGTGCGCACCGCCAGCCGCACAGAGGCCAACGGCAACTACATCGTGCTCCAGCATGGCGAGCAGTTTCAGACCAAATACCTGCACCTGTCGCGAATAGCGCGAGGCATTCGTCCAGGGGCCCAAGTTAGCCAGGGCCAGGTGATCGGCTATGTCGGTGCCACGGGCTGGGCCACTGGGCCGCATCTACACTACGAATTCCTTGTCAATGGCGTACACCGGGATCCGGCGACCGTATCTTTGCCCAATGCCGACCCAGTGGCCGACTCTGAGATGAGTCGCTTTCTGGCACGCAGCGCACCGCTATTGGCGATGCTGGACAGCGAGGAACAGCTGTATCAGCTCGCTGCCCGCCAGTGAGCCACAGCGCGCTTTATCTCGGCACCATCTCCGGCACCAGCCTGGACGGCCTCGATCTTGCCCTCCTTGAGGTCGGTCCAGACCAACTGCAGACCCTGGCCGGTACCACGACCCCCTTTCCCGATGACTTGCGCCGGGATCTGACCCAGCTGGCGCTGGGCCAGGTCGATGATGTGGACACCCTCGGCCACCTGGATACGCAACTGGGGATCACCATTGGTGAGGCCATTCTGGCGTTCTTGCAGGCGCAGTCGCTGAGCCCTGAGCAGATCCGGGCCATCGGCAGCCATGGCCAGACCGTCCGCCATCGGCCGGATGGTGACGCGCCGTTCAGCTTGCAGATTGGCGACCCCAACCAGATTGTGGAAATAACCGGCATCGCCACGGTGGCTGATTTCCGGCGCCGCGACATGGCTGCCGGAGGACAGGGCGCACCACTGGTACCCTTGTTTCATCAGGCGCTGGTACCGGCGAGCAGCGCCAGTGGCCGTGGCCCCTGGCGCGATTTGCTGGTCAATATTGGCGGCATCGCCAATCTCAGCCTGCTGCCCAGAGACCGCACACAGGAACCGGCGGGCTTTGACAGCGGACCCGGCAATGCCCTGCTCGACGCCTGGATTCAACACCATAAGGGCCTGGCATACGACCAGGATGGCGCCTGGAGCGCCAGCGGCACACCGGACCCCGCCTTGCTGCATCAGTTGCTGGCCGACAGCTACTTCGAACGTCGCCCGCCGAAGAGCACGGGCAAGGAGTACTTCAATCTAGGCTGGCTGACAGCGCAGCTCGAACGCCGGCCTGACGCGCCAACACCGGCAGACGTCCAAGCCACGCTGGTGGAGTTGACGGCGCAGACCATCGTCGCCGCCGCCCACCAGTCCGGCAGCCGGGATGGCCGGCTGATCCTGTGCGGTGGCGGTCGCCTCAATCGGCACCTGTTGGAACGCATCAGCGCTCTGGCGCAGGGGCACCAGGTGATGACTACGGAAGATTTGGGCATTCAGGGTGACTGGGTGGAGGCCGCCGCCTTTGCCTGGCTGGCCCATCGCCATCTGGCAGGCCTGCCGGGCAATGCCGCCGCCGTCACGGGCGCACGGGGCGCACGCGTTCTTGGCGGGCTCTACATGCCCTGACCGGCCCCGGCCGGATGTAGACAGGATCAGATCGAGAAGGAATTGCCACAGCCACAAGTCGACACGGCATGTGGGTTGGTGACGACGAACTGAGCGCCCTGCAGGTCTTCCTTGTAATCAACTTCCGAGCCGCTCAGATACTGATAACTCATCGGGTCGACGAGCAGGGTTACGCCATCTCGCTCCACCACGGCATCATCATCAGCCACAGACTCGTCAAAGCTGAAACCATAGGAAAAGCCTGAGCAACCACCACCGGAGATGAACACGCGCAGTTTCAGCGCCAGATTGCCTTCATCCTCAAGCAACTCCCGCACTTTGGCCGCCGCTCGGGCAGTCAGGCTGATCTCATCCGCGACGGCTTCGCCTGGAACATACTCACCGACAGCACTCACCCTATCTGCCTCCAAAATTACAACAAATGCAGCGCTGCCATTGCCACGACAGCGAACGTCTTACCACTAACCATTATGACCCACTTTTGCGACTGAGTTCATTGTCGGTCTTGTCGGGCACTTCTACGTCTTCTGAGCTGTCCGTGGATTCTGCGGCGTCAGAGGCGGCAAGCGCCCGCACTTGAGCTGGCTCATCCGGTGCCGCCGCTCCATCGGATGCTGGTTGCGTCGACGCCTCTTCCGGGCTCACATGCACCAGCTGACCGTCCACCATGGCGCCAAGCTGCATCTCAATCAGGCTGTAGTAAACGTTACCGGATACGCGGGCATTGGCTGCCAACTCGACTCGGGTGCCGGCATAGACATCGCCGTCCACTTCGCCGTTGATGATCACATAAGGGGCACGGATCTGCCCTTTTACGTGGCCGACATCACTGAGCACCATGGTGGCATCTGTGTTGGGGTCCGCGCTGATATTGCCTTCGACCCGGCCATTAACAAACAGCTGATCCGAAAAGTGCAGATCACCGGTAATTCGGGTGGTGTCGGCAATCAGCGTTGCGCCCTTTCCGGCTCGCGGCGTGATGGACTTCTGGGAGGCTGCCGCCTTTTTTGCGGACCTGGAACCGAACATGACTTAATCCTCCTGTGGCGCCCAGCTGAAACTGCGCTCAATGGGCGAACTGCTGTTATCAGCCTTCGCCCGTACATGAACCTGCCTTGGTTCAAAACCATCCGGCAAACTCAGAGTGCCGGTAAAAGCCTGAAAATACCTGAATCTGAACGCCAGAGGATAGTCCTCATCGGGAGACAGGTCTGTGAGTGACAGCAACCGCTGCTCGCCATCGTTCAGGCCGGCAAACTCGACCTCAACCTTGCCGGCGATCCAGTCATGGCGCTCGACAACCTGCGTCAGCATCAGACGGTATTCCACCTCATCACCGAATGCGGCCGGCTTCAATTCCAGACGCTCAACGCGCAAGCCCCGATCATCTTCACTCGGCGCCATGAGTTGCCGATAAAATCTCAGTTCCTCTTCCGTTTCTGCGAGTTGATCCTGTAGGGTCTTGATTGTCTGACGCAGGCTCTCATAGGCCTGAGCATCCATCAGGGTACTCAGATTGATATCGGCAAGCTGGCGCTTGAGCACCTCGATTTCCGCCCGGCTCTCCCGCAGTGCATCATGGGAGGCCTGCAGCGCCTCAGCGTCATGGTGCGCCTGATACCGACCGGCGAACAGGCCGGCCAGCAGCAAGCCGACTGCCAGCAGCACAGCTACGCCACCGAGCGCCAATCTGCGCATCGGGTTGTCGGCCACCACTCTGAACTGGGCGTTGCTGATTTTTGTGCCTCGTTGAACATGGATTCAGGGCGGCAAGACTAGCACCTGCCACAGTTGCGACAAGCGCTTTGTTCACGAAAGGGACTGGCAAGCAGAGCGGCTCGACCGGACCTTTAACTGAGTACCCAAGCGGCCATGGAAGATTCAAACAAGAATAGACCGAACAAGCCGTTTTCCAGCAACTTTCGGGCTCGCCTGGCAAGCGCCGAGGCCCTGCCGCAGCTGGCGGCGCTGGGTTTAGCAGCCGGCCTGGTTACCGGCCTGGTGATACTGGGATTCAGAGCGCTGATCGAAGTGCCATTGACCCACCTGCTGCCCGGACAGGACAGCGAGAACTTTCAGGGACTGTCGCGCCACTGGCATTTTCTGCTGCCGCTGGGCGGCGCCTTTCTGGTGGGCTTGATCCTGCAGCAGCTGCGCCCTTCAGAGCGGCGTGTGGGCGTGGTCCATGTTCTGGAGCGGCTCAGCCTCCATCAGGGCAGGCTGCCCGGTCGCAATGCCGTCATTCAATTCATTACCGGCGTTCTGGCACTCATTACCGGCCAATCGGGCGGCCGTGAAGGCCCGGCCATCCACCTCGGCGCCGCCACCAGCAGCCTGATCGGCCAGTGGCTGCGGCTGCCCAACAACAGCCTGCGCACGCTGGTTGCCTGCGGGGTCGCCGCCGCCATCGCGGCCTCATTCAACACCCCCATGGCCGGCGTGATATTTGCGATGGAGGTGGTGATGATGGAATACCGGATGCGCAGCTTCATTCCGGTCATCATCGCTGCGGTGACCGCCACGCTGCTCACGCAGCTGGTCTACGGACCCGATGCGGCCTTCGCCGTGCCGCAGTTTACTTTGGGCAGCCTGTCCGAAATACCCATGGTGGCTGCGGCTGGCGTCTTGATCGGCGCTCTGGCGGCCCTGTTCATCAGCCTGGTTCGGATCTGTGCCTCGCAGCACCAACGCCCGGTGTGGCTGCGCATGCTGATCGCCGGCCTGGTCACCGGCTGTGCCGCGCTGGTCACGCCTGCTGTGCTGGGCATCGGCTACGACAGCGTCAATGCCGCCATGCTCAATCAGATGGCGATCAGTGCCCTGTTTGCCCTGGCTGCCATGAAACTCATTGCCAGTGCGGTAAGCATCGGTCTGGGCATGCCGGTCGGGCTGATCGGCCCCACGCTGGTCATCGGCGCCGCATTTGGCGGTCTGGTCGGCGAGCTGGCCAGCCGCGTGTTCGACACCCATGCCGACGCCGGCTTCTACGTCATGCTGGGCATGGCGGCGATGATGGCGGCAACCCTGCAGGCGCCACTGGCGGCCCTGGTCGCCGTGCTTGAGCTGACAGGGAACCCCAACATCATCCTGCCGGCCATGCTGATCATCGTCATCGCGACGCTGGTTACCAGCGATCTGTTTCGGCAACGTTCAATCTATCTGAGCGCGCTGGCGGCAGCTGGCTTAGAATACCCGCCTAACGCAGTGACCCGAGAGTTACAGAACGCCGGTGTCACCAGCGTGATGAACACGGATCTGATCACGCTGCCACCAAGCGTCGACTTGCAGACGGCCCAATGGGCCCTTGAGCGGCAACCGCAGTGGCTGCTGATCAAAATCGACAATGCAGCCCGCAGTGCACTGCTGCCGCAGGATCTACAGCTGTTCCTGGACGAGCACATCATGCCTGACACCAGCCGGCATCAGGAGGCGATCGACCTGGAACGTCTGCCCGGCGCTAGACTCGACCTGGCCGCAATTGCTGCCGAGGCGACGTTGCATGAAGCGCTGCAGCTGCTGGAAACGACGGGTATCGAGGCGCTGTGCGTCTGCGATACGGGGCCAGGTCAGGTCATCCGGCATCTGGGCCTGATAACCCGATCCGATATCGACAACTATTTGCGAAGCACACACTGACCATGCTCTGGATCAAAGCTCTGCACATCATCAGCGTCATCACCTGGTTTGCCGGGATTTTCTATCTGCCGCGCCTGTTCGTGTATCACGCCATGGCAGAAGACACCCTGAGCATCGAGCGTTTCAAAGTCATGGAGCGCAAGCTCTATCGCGGCATCATGTGGCCGTCAGCCGTTGTCGCCGTCGGCAGTGGGCTGTGGCTGCTGATGCTGAGCTGGTCGGCCTTCGGCGTACAGGGCTGGATGCATGTGAAGCTGGCCCTGGTAGCTGCACTGATCGGCTACCACCTGTACTGTGGCCGACTGATTCAGACCTTTGCCCGAGATGCCAACACGCGCAGCCACGTGTTTTACCGAGTGTTCAACGAACTGCCGGTGCTGATCCTGGTTGCCGTGGTCATCCTGGTCGTCATCAAACCACAGCTTTGGTAATACAGCCGGATAGATACTTATGACAGATACAGCCAAGGACAAACGCTACCAACAGTCAGCCGCTCTGCTCAGCCGCGCGGAGAAGGTAATCCCGGGCGGCGTCAACTCGCCAGTACGGGCTTTCCGCGGCGTCGGCGGCACGCCGGTGTTCTTCAGCGAGGCCCAGGGTGCCTGGCTGACCGATGTCGACGGTAACCGCTACATCGACTACGTCGGCTCCTGGGGACCGATGATCCTTGGCCACAGCCCGGCTGCCGTAGTCGAAGCCGTGCGTGAGCAGGCCAGCCGCAGCCTCGGCTTCGGCGCGCCCACCGAGATAGAAATCGACATGGCTGAGAAGGTCATCGAGCTGGTGCCGAGCATTGAGTCGGTGCGCATGGTCAGCTCCGGCACCGAAGCCACCATGTCGGCGATCCGGCTCGCACGCGGCTTTAGCGGCCGGGATCTGATCATCAAGTTCGATGGCTGCTACCACGGTCATGCCGATGCCCTGCTGGCCAAGGCGGGATCCGGCCTGCTGACCCTCGGTATTCCAAACTCGCCGGGCGTTCCTGCAGATGTCAGTCAACATACCCTGAGCCTGCCGTTCAACGACGTCAACACACTGGACAAGGCCTTTGCCCAATACGGCGACAAAGTGGCCGCCGTCATCGTTGAGCCGGTGGCGGGCAATATGGGCTGCATACCGCCACAGCCCGGCTTCCTGGAGACGCTGCGATCACTGACCGAAAAACACGGCAGCGTGCTGATCTTCGATGAGGTCATGACCGGTTTCCGGGTGGCACTGGGTGGCGCCCAGGCCCGCTACGGTATTACCCCGGATCTGACTACCCTGGGCAAGGTGGTAGGCGGCGGACTGCCAGTGGGCGCCTTCGGTGGCCGTGCCGATATCATGGCGCATATCGCGCCAACCGGGCCCGTCTATCAAGCCGGTACACTATCCGGCAATCCGCTGGCCATGGCGGCCGGGCTGACCACACTGAACGCGGTCAGCGAACCGGGCTTCCATGATCGGCTGGCTGCCACAACCGATCAGCTTGCCGACGGCCTGACCAGCGCAGCCGCTAAGGCCGGTGTAGACGTGGTTTGCAACCATGTCTGCGGCATGATCAGCCTGTTCTTCACCAGCCAGGATACGGTGCAGAGCTTTGCCGATGTAGCCGCTACCGATACCGACAGGTTCAATCGCTTCTTCCACGCCATGCTGGATCAGGGCATTTACCTGGCGCCGTCGGCATTCGAGGCAGCCTTTCTGTCAGCCGCACATGGTGAAGCTGAAATCGAGACGACGCTGCAGGCTGCCAGGACAGCGCTGAACGGCCTTAATTGAGCAGCACGTCCGGACGGGCGGCCCAGGCTCTCAAATCGCAACGGATACGGACCAACTAAGGACACGAATGGCCAGACAGTTTCAGATTTACGGCATAGGCGCGGCCCTGGTCGATATGGAGTTCCCCGTCGACGACAGCTTCCTGAGCCGCCATAGGATCGCCAAGGGGCACATGACACTGGTGGAGGAGGACAGGCTGGAAGCCCTGCTTTCCGAGCTTGAGGAGCCCCCAAGACGGGCCAGCGGCGGGTCTGCAGCGAATACGATATATGCGGCCCAAGCCATGGGCGCCAGGACCTTTTACTCGTGCAAAGTAGCTGGCGATCCCACCGGGGCTTACTTCATTGAAGCCTTGAACCGTATCGGCGCCACGACCAACCCGCATCCAGAGGATGCTCCGGGTATCTCCGGTCGCTGCCTGGTACTGGTTACGCCGGATGCCGAGCGGTCGATGAACACCTATCTGGGCATATCCGCCGAATTGAGCCGTGCCGAAGTAAACGAGCAGGCCCTGCGCGATGCCGAGCTGCTGTATGTCGAGGGCTATCTGGCTTCATCACCGAGCGGTCGTGATGCGGCGATGCATTGCCGAGAGCTGGCCACAGAAGCCGGGCTGCGGACCAGCATCACCCTGTCTGATCCGGCCATGGTGCAGCACTTTCGCAGTGAACTTGAATCCATGCTGGGCAATGGCGTCGACAACCTATTTTGCAACGAAGAGGAAGCGTTGAACTGGGCTCGAACTGACCGTCTGGACATTGCGCTGAATGAGCTGCAGGACATCGGCCGCAACCTGTATGTCACGCTGGGCGCACAGGGATCCATGGTGGTCACCGCTGACGGCCGGACCAGCGTACCCGGATTTCAGGTCAAGGCGCTGGACACCAACGGTGCCGGCGACATCTATGCAGGCGCCTGCATGTACGGCTGGTTCGCCGGCATGCCACCCGCCATGGCGGCACGTCTGGGCAACTTCGCGGCAGCGCGTCTGGTCACCCGATACGGCGCCCGCCTGCCGGACCCGGCCGAATACAAGGCACTGCTGAAGGACTTTCGCCAGCTGCCGCACTGACGAGAGCAGCGCAGATACAGTTCGGTCAGGCCCAGTCCCGCAAGGCATTGCCGAGCCGCCGCAACGCCTCGGCAATACGGGCCTGGCTGGTAGTGCAGGCAAAGCGTACATACCGCTGCGCGTCATGTTGTCCAAAGTCCGTGCCAGGCGTTACCGCCACCTGATGTTCCTCAAGCAATCGCCAGCAGAAGTCTTCGGCATCCATACCCAGCGCGCTGATATCCACGTACAGGTAGAAGGCCCCGTCCGGGACCACCGGCACGCGCAGCCCGAGCGCCAGCAGACCTTCCAGAAGCTGGTCCCGGCGCGCCTGAAAAGCCTGTCGCCGGGCCTCATGCTCAGCCAGCGCCTCGGGGCTGAACGCGGCCAGCGCCGCATGCTGGGCCAGCGTGGACGGCGCAATGAATAAATTCTGCGCCAGCCGCTCCACTGGCTCTACCGCCGCCGTCGGCACCACCAGCCAACCCAGTCGCCAGCCGGTCATACCGAAGTACTTGGAAAAGCTGTTGACCACATAGACCGGATCATCCTTGTCGGCCAGACGCAGTACCGAATCCGCTGTGCGGCCACCGGCCTGCGGATAGGTCAAGCCCTGGTAAATCTCGTCCATGATCAGCAGCCCATCCCGGCGCCGAACCAGCGCCAGCATGTCGAGTAGTGCAGGCTCGGACAGCATGGTGCCGGTCGGGTTGGCTGGTGAGGCCAGCAGCAAACCTCGTGTACGTTGCCCCCAGTGTGCCTCAGCGGTCACCGCATCGAGCTGAAAGGACTGCGCCGCAGTCACAGGGACAGCGCGCGCCAGAGCATTGACCACGGACAGGAAGCTGCTGTTACACGGATAGCATGGGTCCGTCATCAGCAGTTCATCGCCCGGTTCCAGCAACAGCGCGGCCAGCAACATCAGCGCCCCGCTGGCGCCGGCGGTGAGCTGCACCCGGCCGGGGTCCAGCGTCACCCCCAATCTGTGTGCATAGTCGGCAGCAATGGCCTCTCGCAGCGCCGGCAGACCACGCGCTTCGGTATAGGCGGTCAATCCATCTGCCAGCGCCTGCTGACAAGCGTGCACAATGGGCGCCGCCGTTGGGAAATCCGGCTCACCGACTTCCAGATGCACGACGTCATGCCCAGCCCGCTGCAGTGCATGCGCACGAGCCAGCAACTGCATCACGCGAAACGGCTTTATCTGCTGAATGCGACTGGCAAACATAGGCTTTCCAGGCTCAGGGACACTCCCAGTAGTCAAAAATCCATGGTTCTGGTAGCTTACCGGCCCTTCAGGGCCTGGCATTGGGCCCATGATACCCGGTCCTGCCGGACCCGCGGCAAAACGCTGGTCCCGCACCGCAGTGTTCAACTTCAGAGATTGACAACATGGCGGCAAGAAAGAAATCCAGCGGCGCCAAGAGCCAGGCCGGCAAGAAGGCAGCCACAAGCAAGGCACCAGCCAAGAAGTCGGCTGACAAGAAGCCGGCGGCGAAGAAGAAAGCGCCAGCGAAAAAGACGGCGACGCCTAAGAAGGCGGCAACAGCCAAGGCGCCAGCCAAGAAGGCCGCGACCA
>SKXG01000114.1 GCA_007128525.1 Pseudomonadales bacterium
ATGGCGTGATTGGCCTTGACAATGATCTGCCCTGGAATCTGCCAGATGAAATGCGCCATTTCGTGCGCACCACCAAAGGCAAGCCGGTCATCATGGGACGCAAACAGTGGCAGTCGATGCCACGTGCACTGCCCGGTCGGACCAACATTGTGATGACGCGGCAGCAAGACTTTGCTGCATCAGGTGCCATAGTGGTTCAGTCCATTGATGAGGCATTACGCGTGGCTCAGCAGGCCGCCTGGCAGCAGCCGGCTGACGAGATCATGGTCATTGGCGGCGCCGAGATCTATGCGCTGGCACTGGACTATGCCCACCGGCTGTATCGCACCCTGATCGATGCAGAGCTGGCCGGTGACACCTGGTTTCCGGCCCTGGACGAGGCGGCCTGGATGCTGATCAGCAGCGAACAGCATCCAGCCGATGATCGTCATCAGTACGCTTATGAAATTCAGGTGCTGGATCGCCGCCTGCCGCCCCCCAAAAAACTGCCCGTTGCGGGGCAGGTCTGATGTGCTGCTCTGGTTCGGCGTTGGTGCGCCCGTCAGGCCATGCGTGCAGGTCACGTGTACAGGTCATGCGTAGCTTGGCCTGTGCAGGTATCATGCGGCCCAGACATATGGCTCGGCCAAAACAGTTCCACTTGATGAGGCACTCATGATCATAAAACCCAGAATCCGCGGCTTTATCTGTACCACGGCGCACCCGAAAGGCTGTGCGGCAAATGTCGATCAGCAGATTGCCTATGTGCGCGAGCAGTTTGCCGACGCTGCCGGCTCGCCTGAGGGGCCAAAGCGGGTGCTGGTGGTTGGCGCCTCTGGAGGCTATGGGTTGTCGTCCCGAATTGTGTCCGCCTTCGGCTATGGCGCGCAGACCCTGGGTGTGTCGTTTGAGAAGCCGCCGACGGCGGGCAAAACGGCCACCGCCGGTTGGTATAACAACCACGCGTTCGAAAATCGGGCCCGCGATGCCGGTCTGTACGCCCACACCATTGATGGTGACGCGTTTTCCGACGAACTCAAGCAGCAGGTCATTGAAGCCATCCGCGCAGACATGGGGCAGATCGATCTGCTGGTGTACAGCCTGGCATCGCCGGTGCGCACCCATCCCAAGACTGGCGTGACCCACCGCTCGCACATCAAACCGCTGGGTGACACCTACCGCGTCAAGACGCTCAACGTCGACAAAGGCGATGTCTACGACGTCGAGCTGGAGCCAGCCACCGAAGAAGAGACGGCCGGCACCGTGGCGGTCATGGGCGGTGAAGACTGGGAGTTCTGGATTGACGCGCTGTCGGAAGCCGGCGTGCTGGCGCAAGGCTTCAAGACCGTGTCCTACACCTATCTCGGCAGTGAGATCACCTGGCCGATCTACTGGCATGCCACCTTAGGCAAAGCCAAGGAGGACCTTGACCGGGCGGCTGGTGCGCTGCGGCAACGTCTTAAGGGGCTCGATGGTGATGCCAGGGTTGTCGCGCTGAAGGCCGTGGTGACGCAGGCCAGCTCGGCGATTCCAGTGGTACCGCTGTATATGACGTTGCTGCTGCACGTCATGAAGAAGGCCGGTCTGCACGAAGACTGCATCCACCAGATCACCCGTCTGTTCCTGACCCGGCTCTACGATGGTGACGATGTGCCGCTTGATGACGCCGAGCGCATTCGCCTCGACGACTGGGAGCTGCGCGAAGACATCCAGGCGGAGGTCAAGCGGCGCTGGCCCGAGATTACGTCGGAAAACCTGCATGAGCTGGCAGATATCGATGGCTTCCGGCATGACTTCCTGAAGATATTTGGCTTCGGGCTTCCGGGCGTCGACTATGATGAGGACCTGGATCCGACCTCGACGGCCATCTGACCCTGCCCAGATGAGGTATGACCGGCCAATTCAAGTTGGACCGGACAGGTCGGTCTGCTAATGTGCGGCGGGCCCAAGTATAAGTAGCATCAAATATGTCTGTATCAACTGCTTCAGGCGCGTCTGACGCGCAGGATCCGGTGTTTATCCGTGCGTGCCGCGGTGAGCCGACCGGACACACCCCGATTTGGCTGAATCGCCAGGCCGGTCGCTATATGCCGGAATATCACCAGGTCAAAGGTGACACGCCGAGCCTGGACTTCTTCAAAAATCCTGAACTCTCGGCCCGTGTCACGCTGGATGCTCAGCGTATCCTGGGGGTGGACGCCGCCATCATGTTCGCCGACCTGCTGCCGGTGCTCGAGCCTATGGGGCTGAATCTGGACTATCTGCCCGGTGAGGGCCCGGTCTTCTCGAACCCGGTGCGGACCGCGGCCGATGTCGAAGCACTGCGGGTGGTGCCCGCGGAAGAAGGCACCGGCTATATCCAACAAACCGTTGGCAACATCCTGGCAGATCTGCCGCAGGAGATTGCGCTGATCGGTTTCGCCGGCGCGCCTTTCACGCTGGCCTCATACGCCATTGAGGGACGTGGCTCTCGCAATTATGTGCATGTGAAGAAGATGATGTACCAGGCTCCGGCGCTGTGGCACGCCATGATGGAGAAGCTGGTGGATCACGTTGCAGACTATGCCCGGCTGCAGATCGACAGCGGTGTGCATGCGTTGCAGATCTTCGACAGCTGGGTCGGTTGCCTGTCGGTTGCAGACTATCGGCAGTATGTGGCGCGCCACAGTCAGGCGCTGATCGATCGCATCAAGGGCCGCGTGCCCATCATCTACTTCGGGACCGGCAATCCACATCTGGTGGACGACATGTATCAGGCCGGGCCGGACGTCATGGCGTTGGACTGGCGCACGCCTCTGGCCGCGACCTGGGACCGGCTGGGTTGTACCGCCGTGCAGGGCAATCTAGATCCGATCGTACTCTGTGCGGACCGCGACACCGTGCGTGTGCAGACCGAGGCCGTGCTGGCCGAGGCCGCTGGTCGTCCCGGTCACATCTTCAATCTTGGGCATGGCATTATTCCCGAGACCCCGGTCGACAACGTGAAATACCTGGTCGATCTGGTGCATGAGCGCAGCGCGCGCTGACGGACAGATGCTGGAACCACTTGCCCGCCGCCTCGGTGCCCCCTGGCCCAAAGCGTTGTTGCTGTGGGGTTTCTGGCTACTGGTGCTGGTGATCAGCTATCTGGCGGTGGCGCCGGAGTCTGGTCAGCCCTCGCTGGGGGTAAGCGACAAGTTTACCCATTCCTCGGCCTTTCTGGTGTTGATGCTGGCGCTGTGCGCAGCCTATTTTCCGGCCGTGGGCAGTGGCCTGCGCCATGCCTGGATACCTGCGCTTATTCTGCTCGGTTATGGCATTGCCATCGAAGTGGTGCAGAGTTTCCTGCCGCACCGGCACGCCGAGGTCAAAGACGTCGTGGCTGATGCGGCGGGCATTGCGACAGGTGCCGTTCTGTATCGTTGGCCAGGTGGTTACTTGGCACGGTTGTGGTTTGACGTGCAGCCGATGCCGCCTGGTTCAGCGGCGTTGCCGCAGCGCTAACTCGCACCCAGATGAAACCATCCATAACAGTCCCGGCCAGTGCGACCCGGATGCG
>SKXG01000303.1 GCA_007128525.1 Pseudomonadales bacterium
CCAGGATCAGCGCGTTGATCAGCGTCCATACAGCCGCCGTGTGCAGTCCACGGACAACAGGCAGCATCGGCACGCCTGCGCGCCGATAGTCTTCACGGACAGCAATGGCAAGGCTCCAGAAGTGCGAAGGCGTCCAGAGGAAGAGAATCAAAGCGAACAGCTGAATTTCAATGCGCCACAGCGCCTCCGTCCCTACGGCGGCGGCACCGGCCCAGACAGCCCAGCTGCCGGCCAGGCCACCGATCACAATGTTCCAGTGCGTCCGTCGTTTCAGCCAGACGGTGTACACCAGAGCATAGGTCAGCGCACCTGCCAGGACCATCAGCCCGGCCAGCAACCCGGCTTGTGAAGCAACGAGCAGGCTGCCACCCAGCATGACAACAGCAAAGCTTAGCGGCCACCAGAAAGACGGCACGAATGTGCCGCTGGCGAAAGGCCGACGGCTGGTGCGCTTCATCTGCGCATCCAGATCCCGTTCGTAATAGTGATTGCAGGCCGCCGCCCCGCTCGCTGCCAGCAAGGCCCCCAGGGTCAGGGCAAGGGTCATGGCCAGAGACGGCCAATGCCCCAGGGCAAGCAGTGCGCCTGCCAGCGCAGAGAGGCTGATGGCCAGCCCGATGCGTAGCTTGGCCAGGGCGAGCAGAGCCGTTGCCACGTCGAGCACCTGTCGGCGCTTCGGCAGTGCCTGTGCCGGTACGGCACTGCCGATTTGACCGGTCTGCTGCCCTGGCCCGTTCATCAGCTGAACTTCCAGACGCTGGCGAGATAACCGTAGTTCACGAAGTAGTAAACAACGAACACCAGCAACAGGAACATGGCCAGCATGAAGGTGCCCGGCGCTGCAAAGCCCTTGGCGCCGATGTCACCATGTGTGCCAATGGCGTCTGCCACTGGACGCTTGAGTGGCTCGGGCCGAGTCTCCGTGTAGTTCGCCTCCACACCGCTTGGCTTACCAAACAGGATGGTGCCAACAACGATAAGCACGAAGGCTGCACCACCGGTGACAGCAATGATTGCGCTAACACCATTGAGCGCCATCATCGTGTAGGCAACACCGGGATACGCCCACTCAAAGGCAGAACCGGCAAAGCCCATGTCCCAATGTCTGCGAGACACACCCATAGTCCCTGCACCCATCATGAAGAAAGACTGCAAGGCTGTTCCGATGCCAAACAGATAGGGTGTCCAGCTCGCCAGGCGCGGCATCACCAGTTTGCGCCGGAACAGTACCGGCACCAGCCAGAAGCTCATAGCCATAAAGGCCAGAGTAGTGCCCAACACGACGGTGGCATGGAAGTGACCCGGCACATACAAGGTGTTGTGCATCAGGAAGTTGATCTGCTCTGCGCCCATGACCACACCGGAGATACCACCGAGGAAGCCGAAACCAACCAGGGACAGGAACATGCCGGAGAACACCGGGTTGCCCCAGGGTGCCTTTCGGAGCCACTCAAAGAGGCCACGGTTCAAACCTTTACGCCGCTGCGACACTTCGATAGCGCCAGGCACGGTCAGGCCATGAATCAGGCTGGCCAGCACAGCCAGATACATGGCGTAGCTGGTGTTGAAGATCTTCCACTCAGTGCCTATGCCGGGGTCGACCAGCAGGTGATGGGCCGAAGCAATGGAGATAAACAGAATGTAGAGCAGGAAAGCGCCACGACTGACCTTCTCCGACATTGGCTTGGCGCCAAACACTATGGCCGCAATCGCATACCAGATCGCCACCTGTGCAGCGACGTTGATCTGTTGCGAGGTGTGACCCATGCCCCACCACAACAGCCGGTACATCAGCGGGTCGATGTCGTTGATGTAGCCGATGGACCACAGGAAGGTCGGCACCAGAATGATGGCGCCACTTGCGATGGTGAAAACCGCCAGAATGGCTGCCGTTAACGCACCAAAGGTGACCAGCGGCATGGACCCCTGGTAGGTGCCTTCATCTTTGGCGGTGACCAGCGTCGCGAAGAAAATCCCGACACCGATCAAAGCACCCACCGCAAACAGGATGAGCCCCAGATAGAAATGTGGCGCCGCAGGCATGGGCACATAGGACGTCATCATCACCGATGACCCACCCTGAATGATCGCAACCGTGGTCACCAAGGCACCGATGACCATCATCGCGTAAGCTGCCCATGCGAGACGTGGCGTGACCAGGCGCACCCTCAATAGCACCGAAGAGCAGAAATACAACAGTGCGATCTCGAAGAAGATAATCCAAACCAGCAGCATGATGATCCCATGCGCCGTCAGGACCTGATAGAACATGGCGGCATCGAGAATCTGTACGGCAGGCCAGCGGGTCAACGCGACCAGCAGTCCCAGCACGCCGCCAATGGCAAGAAAGACCACTGCCGCAACAGCATTGGCCTTCATCAGGGTTTCGCCTGACTTGTGAAAAACCAATCCGGTTTCTGTACAGGTTCGATAGAGCGGCCTGCTGCGCCCGCCGGCAGCAGCCGCGCCCACTGCAGTGTTTGCTGATTCCATACTCAGATCCCCTCTCCAGCGCCGTCGACAACGTAGAGCTTGCCGAGCATTGCGTGATGCAGGACACCGCAGTACTCGTTGCAAACCAGTGCATACTCGCCTGATTGTGTAGGCGTAAAGTTCACGACCATTTCGTAACCCGGAACGATCTGCATGTTTATATTGACCGGCTGGATCGACAGGCCATGCTGCCAGTCAGCTGATGAGATCCTGAATCTGTAGGTCTGCCCCTTCTCCAACTCCAGAATGGGATACCAGTCCCAAAGACGTGCAAGCAGGTAGACGTCCGAGCCAGCCGGCGGCCGGACTACTGGCATGTTTCGCGCTGTCTCCCGGCGCACTTCATACTCTTCGACCATCGCATTGACACGACGCTGAAAGTCTTCCGGCGTCGTCTTGTAGGCCTCACCCGAGTAGTTCTGCTCTCCGTAGACATGCCACCAAGGCATCATGAAGAACATGATCAGGCACCAGATAAAGGCGATGACAATCCAGACCCACTCAACCCGGTCTACCGGGTGTTTCCACCAGACCCGCTCTGATGGCGGTAACAAGGCACTCATCTGTCACCCCTCCTATCGCGTGATGGGGATGGAGACAATCTCCATGATTCCCCAGATGATGTAGAAGACGGTCGGCACCGTGACACCCAGAAACAAAAGCAGGAACGGGTTATCCAGCAATCGCTGCATTGCTGGAATGGGCTCTTTCTGATCCTGTTCCGGTTCTGCCGCCTGCTTCGGCTGTTCAGTTTCGTCGCTCATCGCTCCCTCCGCCTGTCACCGTCCGGATATCCGTGTGTAGGCCTTAAGATGTGCACAACAGTGCTGCACAGCACCATAGACACACCAAAGACATCTATTTCATATGCATGTTTATGCGCAGACAACCAGGGCGTTGCGCTGTAAAGAAAACTACTGTGAGTGCCTGGAGCCCGCCTTGATGGGTATCAACGCGCTGTTAGCGGTGAATACGTAGACAAACGAAATGAGCAGCTATTGATAGCGTTGTAACG
>SKXG01000384.1 GCA_007128525.1 Pseudomonadales bacterium
GATTCGGCCAGCGAAGAACTTGTGGTACTGCCGGTGCCACCCTATCCGCTGTGGGAAGACACAACTTTCTTCTCCGGTGGCGGTGGCCTGATCTCGACGGCCCGCGACTACCTGCGCTTTGCCGAGATGTTGCGTAATGGCGGCGAGCTGGGGAACGTGCGCATTCTGAGCCCTAAGACCATCGACTTCATGATGCAGGATCATCTGCCGGGCGCCCTGACCGCTTCCGGCACCGGTGAGGATATGGGTACAGGACTGACCGGTGCCGGCTCAGGTTTCGGCCTGGGCTTCGGCATTCAGACCGATCCGGTCCAGGCACGCACCCTTGGATCGCCAGGCGAGTACAGCTGGGGCGGCGCCGCCGGCACCATTTTCTGGGTGGACCCGGTTGAGGAGATGATCGTCATCGGCATGATCCAGCTGATGGGATCCGGCCTGCCGCTGCGCAGCGAGCTCAAGGTGCTGAGCAATCAGGCACTGATCGAGACCAAGGCCCGCTGAGGCTAGGGTACCTAGGGGCGGCCTGCCAGTGCGGGCCGCCCTCCTCGCCGCCCCGCCAGGCTTGATCAGTCAGCGCCCAACAGCAGCATCAGGGCGCGGAAGCTGACAAAGAGCACAGCAAGCAGGTAAGCGCTGAGGAACAACGCCTTCAGCTTTTGCCCCAGGCGTTGCCAACGGGCCCGCCAGCGTGCCCGCCAGCCGGTCTCTGGCACGCTGACGGTCAGTGGTCGCGCAAACAGGTGGCTCAGCGTGACCAGCCACAACGCCCAAAGCATCAGGGCGATGGCAAGCAGCATCCAAAGCTCACTCTCCCGGCCTTCACCGACAACCACCACGGCGCCAAACAAAACGGCACCGGTCGCCGCCAGAACCCAAAACCATCGTCGCCACGGCCAGCAGTGCTGACCAAGCCAGGCATACACCTGCACCATATTTACTGCCTAACTGAACAAGTCAGCAGGCATACTGATGCGGACAGGTGTCCAGTTTCAAGATTCAGGTTGGATCAGGATTGCCGGCGAAAGACGGCCAGGTGGAGTCGACGCAACAGCGGGCACTGCGCATGGTCGCTCTCCAACACAAAGCCATGTACTGCAAAGTAACGCCGCAGCTCCGACAACGGTGTGGCGAACTTGTCGCCGGCAGGCAGCCCCAGTTTAGCTTTCAGCTGATACTTCAGCGAGGTTGGCGCCCAGGGGCTGAAGTAGGAGACGGCGACCATGTCGGCACTGACACGGCAGAGCTCGGAAATGGCCCGCTGACGGATCTCCGGCGTTGGGAAGTGGTGAAACAGCCGGAAACACAACACCTGATCAAAGGCGCCATCGGCATAACTCAAACGCTCGATATCCTGCCGTTCTATCGCCTCAGGTGCTGCCCCCTCATATTGCGCAGCAGTGATCGCCAGCATGGCTTCCGAATAATCCGCAGCCGTGACACGAAACCCATAACTCGCGAGCAACCGACTCATCCTTCCGCCGCCGCAGGGGATGTCCAGCAACCTGCCTGGTGGGATCGACTTGAAAGCCCGCGCAACCAGCGCGAGCTCCGCCTTCTGTTTGGCTGGATTACGAACCTGATATCGACGTGCAACCGCTTCGTCGTATTTGAACTTGCCCGAGTATACGGGTGGCAGCCTGGTATTCATGCTGCCATCCTGCGGATGAGCGGATGACGAGCCGCTGACAGGAGAATGACAATCCTGTCATTTCAGTCCACAGGGCACACGGGGCCGCCTGGTGGGAGCTCCAGACAGAAACAGGCACCTGTCTCCGCCTCCATCAGCATGGCCCGACCGCCGTGCAGTTCAGCAATGGCCTTGACCAGCGCCAGCCCCAGACCGGAACCATCAACCTGCTGTGGCGAATCCTTGCTTTGATAGAAGCGATCGAAGATGTGTGGCCGGTCGGCGGCTGACACGCCAGGGCCCTGATCCGAAACACAGATGAGGATTCTGGCTTCTCTGGTCTCAATGTTGACCTGAATACGGCCACCATCTGGGCTATGCCGCACCGCATTGAGAAGCAGATTTGCCAAGGCCTGCTGTAACAGCTCGGCGTCCGCAAGGACCTTTGCCTTGCCTTGCACCGCTATCGACACGTCGCGCTCGTCTGCCAATGGCTGTACGAAAGCCTGCACACCAGCAGCCAGGTCACCAATGTCCAGTGCACGCAACTGCAAAGCCTGTGTACCGGCGCGAGATCTTGCCAGGAACAACAGTGCAGAGATCACCCGGTTCAAACGCTGCAGCTCTTCCAGGTTTGACACCAGCAATTCCTGATAGAACTCGGCATCCCGCTCTCGTGTCAGCGCAACTTCGATGCTGCCCATCATGTTGTTCAAAGGCGTTCTGAGCTCGTGCGCCATATCTGCCGAGAACCGCTCCAAGCGCTCGAAGGCCTCCGCCAGCCGGACCAGCATCTGATCAAACGCTGCCGCAAGAGCCTGCACCTCAGAGGGCCAGCCGCGGTCACCAATTTTCTGACCGAGCGCGTCTGCCTGCACCTGTTGTGCGGCCCAGGTGACATCGTCAAGCGGCATCAAACCTCGACTGGCTATTCGACCGGCCAACCAGGCCAGCAACGCGGCACCGCCAACAAGTATTACCACCATGCCCAGCCCCATGTACCGCAGAAGGCGTTCGGTTGCCCGCATATCAAGGGCAATCTGTACTACATAGCTGGACTCGCGGTCGGGGTGGCCCACAGCCACGCTACCCAGGCGATAGACGGTCGAGCCAGCAACCATACGATCGGCCTGCCGGGAAAGCTGTTCGGCGCCGTCAACCGGAGGCGGGAAGCGGCCGGTCAGCAAGTCCTTGTCCCGCATGCCTGGCGTCTCAATCACCTCTCGACCGGCAGAGTCGAGCACACGCACGAAATAGCGGGAGCCGGGATGGGCAATGGCCTCGGCACCGACCTCGACCTCGAGCGCCGGTGAGGCCTCACCGTGCGT
The DNA here is from genome assembly GCA_007128525.1 of Pseudomonadales bacterium. Lineage (GTDB taxonomy): Bacteria > Pseudomonadota > Gammaproteobacteria > Pseudomonadales > Azotimanducaceae > SKXG01. The sequence goes on from SKXG01000384.1 coordinate 2,956, forward strand.
CACCAGAACGTAGCGCACGGTTTCTGCCGTGCCGATCATGAACCGTCGGTCCTCCTCATGCAGTTGCACACTGAGCAGGATGTACAGGAACAGCATTGCCAGCCCCAGCAGCGCAGTGCCAGTAGCGGCAAAACTCCAGCGCAAGCGACGGGCGATGGAGCCGCGACGCAAAGGCGCACGCGCACTTGAGCTCGAGTCATTCAAGACCTTTCCTCAAGAACGTAGCCCAGCCCCCGCACCGTGTGGATGAGCTTCTGCTGAAAGGGCTCATCAACCTTCTTTCGCAGGCGTCGAATCGTCACATCGACCAGATTGGTATTACTGTCAAAATGCATGTCCCAGACCTGCTCCGCAATCAGCGTGCGCGACAGGACCTCCCCTTGTCGGCTCAGCAGCAATGCCAGCAGCCGAAACTCCACCGGACTCAGGTCCAGAACTCGCCCGTCCCGGCTGACTTTGTGCCGAACCGGATCCAAGACCAACCCGGCGACCTGCACACGCTGATCCTGCAACTCCGGCTTCCGGCGCAGCAATGACCGCACCCGGGCCA
>SKXG01000433.1 GCA_007128525.1 Pseudomonadales bacterium
CATGCCGATCGGCCGGCACGTGAAAGTCGGTATCACGCATTTGCAGCGGCTCAAAGATGTGCGCGTGCAGATACCGGTCAAAGGGCTGCCCGCTGCAGACCTCCACCAGCCGCGCGAGCACGTCGGACGAAATGCTGTACTGCCAGCCGGTGCCGGGCTGATACGCCAGTGGAATCCGGCCCAGGCGCGCGACCACGTCCGCCAGCGTCAGATGTCCGCGCCCAATCTCGGCCGCGTGATAGGCGCGATCGACCGGATGCGTGGGCTCCCAGCCATACACGAACCCCGCACTGTGACTCATCAGCTCACGGACCGTCGGCGGATGCGTGCAGGGCTCGGTGTCCAGCGCTGAAGTCACTTTGTCCTTGTCGGCCTGCGGATCGCCGGCATAAACGCGCAGATCCGCCAGCTCCGGCAGATAGGCGGCGAGTGGCGCATCCACATCAAGCCGGCCCTGCTCAACAAGCTGCAGTGCCGCCACGGCCGTAACCAGTTTGGTGTTCGAATAGAGCCGAAAGATGGTGTCACCCTGCAGCGGTTTGTGCCGCTCATGGTCCATCTGGCCATAGCCATAGAGATCAATGATCTGCTCGCCCTGCATGACCAGCGTCATCACCATGGGCAGATGGCCGCGATCGACATAGTCGCGCATCGCTGCATGCATTTGACTGAAGTCTGCAACGCCACTGGTTACTGTCAGACCGGCCTCATCGGCCAGATCACCCGGGGCCATGACTACTCTGCTGCTCATACCTTGATCGCTCACCTTGCAACGGCTAACTTGGTGGGAAACGTTGATTGGCACCAATGATGACAGCTTCACCGCACATTGACACGCTGGCCGACCTGGTACGGCAGTCCAGCCGCATGGTCGTATTTACCGGCGCCGGCATCAGCACGGAATCGGGTATCCCGGATTTCCGCAGCCCGGGTACCGGCTTGTGGACCAAAACCAAGCCGATAGATTTTCGGGACTTCATGGCTTCTGAAGAAATCCGGCAGGCGTCCTGGCGGCGGCGCTTCAGCGGTCAGAGCAGGATTGAGCAGGCCGAGCCCAATCAGGGTCATCTTGCCGTCGCTGAACTGGTGCAGCGTGGTAAGGTCAGCGCCGTCATCACGCAAAACATCGACAACCTGCACCAAAACTCCGGCATCGCTGACGAGCAAGTCATTGAGCTGCACGGCAATAGCACCTACGCCAAGTGCCTGGACTGCGAGGTGCGCTATGAGATCGCTGAACTGAAGGTCCAGTTTGAGGCGGAAAACCGGGTTGGCCCGTGCCGCGCCTGCGGCGGCATCGTCAAATCGGCCACCATCTCCTTTGGTCAGGCCATGCCGGAAGCCGAGATGGCCAGAGCCCAGCGCGAGACCCTGGCGTGTGACCTGTTCATGGTGGTCGGCTCATCGCTGGTGGTCTATCCGGCCGCCGGCTTTCCGCAAATGGCCAAGGAACTGGGTGCGCGGCTGGTGATTCTGAATCGGGAGGAAACACCGCTCGACGACATGGCCGATCTGGTATTGCACGAGGAAATCGGCCCCACCATGAGCGCGTTGTTGGCGCGCCTGGACTGATCAGTCCTGTGCAGCCACCAACTCATCGGCAAAGCGGCTGAGGTCCTGCAGTGAGCTGCACCGCCGCACTCGGAAACAGTGTGGCGCGTAGCGTGTCATTTCGGAGTCACCGGTCCCCCAGCTCTCCCTCGGTTCGGGATTGAGCCAGATCACCTGCCGGGCCCGGGCCGAAATTTCAGCCAGCCGCTCAACCCGCGCCTCGTAATGATTGTTGCGGCCGTCACCGAGAATGATCACGGTCGACTGGCGGTTGATGTCGTCCAGCGCCAGTTTGCGAAAGTCCATCAACGCCCGGCCGTAGTCCGTATTGCCCTTGCCCCAGTCGAACAGCACAGACTCCACCGCCGCCTCGGCGCCTTTGCGGCGAAACACATCGGTCACCTCAGCCATCTCGCTGGAGAAGGCGAAGGTTCGGATATTCGGCAGCACGTCACTGAGGTTGTAGAGCATCAGCAGCAGGAACCGGGCCACGCCCGCGACCGAGCCACTGACATCACAAATGGCAAACACCGTGGCCTTCTGCGGTTTCTGGCGCCGCCAGTGCAGATCGAACAGGGCGCCATCGTAGGCCACGTTGTGGCGCAGGGTGCGCTTGATGTCCAGCTGCCCGCGCCGGGCACGCCGCCGCCGGCGCCGATGACTCTTGCACAGTCGGTCGGCGATCCGGCTGACGGCCCGCTGCATATCCTGCTGATAGTTTTTGGGCAAGTGCGTCAGGTTGGCTTTCAGCGCCGCATCGACGATGGCTTTGCGGCCAGAGGCATCGATGTTCAGCTGATACTGCAGATCGACGTAATCTTGCGCCTGCTCGCGCAGGTAATGGCGGACATAGCGCAGCGCTCCGATCAGCGTCGAGTCGAGTTCAATATCCGGATCGCTCAGCACGGCATCAAGTTCATCCGTACCCAGCGCTGCGGCAATGGCCGCGGCATAGTGCGGCTTGTCACGCAGATGACGCATCTGGTCGACGCCGGCCGCCTGCGCGGCTTCCTGCAGTGCTGGCGCCAGTGCAGCAGTGCGCTGCCCCGCCAGCATCTGCACCCGGGCAGACAGCTCTGGCGACACCTTGCCGGCCAAGGCTGCATCGAGGCCCGCCGGGTCGAGATCCCGGAAAAAGCTGCGTTTGGGTGCCTGGCTGAACGCCAGCTGCCCGAAGAAGCGGTCGAAACAGGTCTCGAAGTGCTGCTTCTCTTCTACCGTCTTGGCCAGGGTCAGCGCCAACGCCTGCCGAAGCCGTCGCGGATCGTCCAGGCCCACCTGCCGAACAACCGCCAGAGCGTCCATGGTTTCAACAGGTGATACAGCAACATCGGCCCGGCGCAAGGCTCGACTGAGACGGGCAAGAGTGACATCCATCGCAGCAGTATACCGCCTTGCGGCGCAGCTGTGGTCCTACAGGCAGCAGCCGCTTACCATAGCGCCGAACCAATTTTGGAGTGCGCCGGATGCCACACAACCTTCACGGACATCTGATATACGACAGACCACTCGAAGATCTGGGCACAGTTCTGGACATGATGGGATTGAGCTCAAACCTCGATGGAGAGGTTCTGCTGGCCGAGACGGTAGGGGTACGACTGACGTTGAAGCCATCGCCTTCAAACAAGATCCTGATTGAAGGCCAAATTGATGAACAAGAGCCCGATCCCGACACGTTCTGCCATCATCTGGCGCTTGCCCTGGAGGCGGACGGCACAAACTTCGAATTACATCTCTCTGACAGTGCCGGGCAGGACGTTGGGCACTATGGTCCGGCTTCATAGCAACCAGTTACCGCCCTGCGCGCCGGCCAGACAACGCAGCTGAGGCGACCATCAATCCCAGTTGACGTGCCCGGGCGCTGCGGTAAACTGCCGGCGCCTGAAACAAAGAGGACTTTGTTCCTTGGACCCTAGTAGTTGCAAACAGCGCGTAACGCCAGAC
>SKXG01000217.1 GCA_007128525.1 Pseudomonadales bacterium
ACCAGCAGCCGGCGATCGAAGTAACTCCTTTATGTTTGCTTCGATGACACCATAGCCAACGTTCCCGTATAGCTTTTGCCGTCCTTTGTTGAGAACAATGGTGGGGCTGCCTTCAACCATTAGTGCCCGTTGGTCGCGGTGGTCTGCTTCCAGATCTGCATGCGCTACGCCGCTGTCGATGACTTCCTGGACCTCACTGACAGATACCCCGACTTCCTCCAGAGTGGTCTTCAGGACTGACCGACTGCTGATATCAAGGCATCGCTCAAAGAATGCCAACCTAAGCGCATGCAGAAGGGCCCTGCATTGGTGCTCATTCACCCGTTGAACGGCCTTCATCACAATGTGTGCAGGCGTAGAGGACGCAGGCCGGCTGCGTTGCCAGATCTCCGGGTGGAGCTTGATATGATCAAACTCTGAGACAGCCTCGCGAAGATGATCTCCAAAGCCTGCATAGCCGCCGCGTTCGGCCCATCCTTCTCCGATCTTATGCGCCGTATCGCCAAACACTGAGCAGAACCGGTAGTCGATGGACACCTCATCCGGAAACTGCTGCGCGACTTCGTCAACGCGAGCTTGGGATATGTATGCCCACACGCAAAGAATGTCGGAGTAGTAGGTAAGTGTGAGCATTGCGGTCACCTCTCTAGTGGAAATGCAACAGGTATGACGGTCTTGGCAGGCAGCTGCGGTGACGAGTTACTTAGTCTCCAGAAGCCATTCCAGATCTACAGGGTTAGAGAGCAGTTGATCCGCACCAGCGCTCGTCAACTCAGCCTCTGAACCATGCCCCCATAGCACACCTACGCTCCACAGAAGATTACGCTTCGCCGCTATAACGTCAACAGCGCGGTCACCAATCATGGATGAGTTCGCGCCTACGCTCCCCTGTGCGAGCAGGCTAGACAGCTGGTCGGACTTCGCGACCCCAACGTCTCCGCCCGAGACGAACTCAAAATAGTCACGCAAGTTGAACATGGACAGTACCTTTTCGGCCAGATCCACCCGCTTGGACGTGCACACCCCTAGCCTGGCCCCATGAGAGCGAAACAACTGCATCGACTCGACGATCTCCGCGTACCCGAAACTCTTTAGGGCGTAGTTGATTGACCGCAGAATCCCGACTGCCGGATCACTGATGGTACCGTCGAGATCAAAAATGAGGTGAGCGCCTGACACTCTGTTCACTCCAATGACGGGTCAGGCGGTGTCATCGATTTCCTTCATCGTGAACAGTGCTGACAACCTGACGCCTTTTTCAGCCAACGCCTCGGCAGACTTCATCGTGCCATAGGGTTTGCGCTCTTTGCGTAGAAAGGCCGCGGGGAGCCCTGTTGCCTGGCTTAGAATCGTCACTACAGGAAGCCCGCCCATCTGGCAGCGATTCGTCGAACACATCCTGCAATGGCAGTAGATGTCGAGCAGCGTGCGAGACGCGAAGTTCAGGCGATGCTGCAAGGCACGCCCGAATAGCTTCAAGCCACCGTCCGCAACAAATTATTCACCACCCGCTCAAGATGCATCAACGAATTGCACTCCTCCACCTGGTGGCAATACGCCGAGTACTTGCGCATCTCGGAGTCACCCTGGTTCCAGGTGCTTCGTGGCTCGGGGTTGAGCCAGATCAAGCGCTTGCTGCGATCGTACATCTCTTTGAGGATGTCGGTGGGTGAGTCGGCGTAGTTGTTGCGCGCATCGCCGAGGATGATGATGGTGGTGCGGTTGTCGATGTCGTCCATGCACAGCTTGCGGAAGTCGCGGAACGACTGCGTGTAGTTCGTTGAGCCGGCTGAATAGTCGCGCAGGGTTTTGGCGATGGCGTCGTCAAGCCGGTTGCGCGAGAAGATGTCCGAAACTTCGGCCAGATCTGACGAGAACGCAAACGAGCGGATGTTCGGCATCACCTCTTCGAGGCTGTACAGAAACATCAGCATGAAGCGGGCATATTCGGCCACCGAACCACTGACGTCACAGATCGCGAATACCTTGGGCCGGTCGACTTTCTTGGACTTCCAGTGCAAGTCGAAAATGGCGCCGTCATAGGCCATGTTGTGACGAATCGTGCGCGGGACGTTGAGCTGTCCGCGCTTGAAGACTTTCTTGCGCCGCGAGTGCATGGCCACCAGCTTCTTGGCCATCCGAAACACCACATCCTTGATCAGGTGCTGGTTGCGCTGCTCGACATTGGACAGCTTGATCCGTCGCAACATGTCTTCGCGCACCCGGCGACCTTCGGCATCGGCGTGCAGCAGAAACTGCTGCTCGACGTGGTCGCGCACCTGCTCGCGCAGCCACTCACGTCGGTGCTGCAGCTCTACGGCGAGACGCCGGTCCGGAATGCGCCGGCTCTGCTTCAGGCCCGCCATCTCCTGCTGCATGTCCGGCAGGCCCATGGCGTCCATGATCTTGCGGGTGTACAGGCCTTTCTGCGTGAACACCGTAATGCTCTGCACATCCACCTCGCGCCCGGCGGCCGCGATGGCCATACTGACCTGAACCTTGCTGTTGGTCATCAGCAGCTTGCCCAGCTTCGAATCCGGCTCGGCCATCTCGCCGGCGCCGAGATCTTCATCGGCCACTTCTTCGTCGCGTGCGCCTTTGGACTTCTTCTTTTTCTTTTTGCCGGTGCGCTGCTGCGCATCCGGGTCGCCGCCGGAACCACCGCCACCTTCGCCTTCACCCTGGCCGCCTTCCGCCTCGTCCGCCTCATCGCCATCGTCGTCATTGGCGGCACGGCGCATGCCCTTGTCGTCGACTTCGTGGTAGCGAAAGAACTGATCGAAGCAGGCGTCGAAGGCCTCTTTTTCATCCTGCGTCTTAGGCAGGACCAGCGCCAGGCTGTCCTTCAGGAACTGCCGGTCACGATAGCCGACCAGCTCCACCGTGTTGAACGCATCGAGCGTCTCTGCGGTGGAGATGCGCACGTCGGCATTGCGCAGCGCGTTTATGAAGTTCGACAGGGTGCGGTCCATAACGCCTCCGGTGGCTGCGGATCAGGCTTTCAGCGCGTTGCTGGTCAGCGTGCTGAGCTCCGGCTGTACGTTCTCGATATCTTCCTGGAACTTCAGGATGACGTTCAAGGTGTCGCGCACCAGATCCTGGTCGAGATTGTCGGTGTGCAGCAGCATCAGCGTACGCGCCCAGTCGATGGTCTCGCTGATGGCCGGCACCTTCTTCAGGTCCATGTCGCGTAGCTCATGGATGAACTGCACGAGCTGGCGCCGCAGCTCCGGCGGAATCTCCGGCACCCGCGCATGAATGATGCGCTGCTCAAGCTCCAGGTCCGGGAACGGGATGTACAGGTGCAGGCAACGGCGCTTCAGCGCGTCGGAGATTTCCCGCGTGTTGTTACTGGTCAGGAACACCAGCGGCGGGTTCTTGGTGGCCTTGAGGGTGCCGATCTCCGGTATGGAGACCTGGTAGTCCGACAGAATCTCGAGCAGCAAGGACTCGAACTCATGGTCGGCCTTGTCGATCTCGTCGATCAGCAGCACACAGCCGTCTTCGGCCTTCAGCGCCTTCATCAGCGGCCGCGGCTCAAGGAATTCCTCTGAGAAGAAGATGTCGCCGAACTCGTGCAGGCGCTTTACCGACTCGGCAAAGCCCTTGGCACCCTGCAGCACTTCGTCCAGGGTCTCTTTCAGAACCTGCGTATAGAGCAGCTGCTTGCCGTACTTCCACTCGTACAGCGCCTTGGCTTCGTCGAGGCCTTCGTAGCACTGCAGCCGGATCAGCTCCAGTTCAAACATCTGCGAGGTTGTCTTGGCCAGTTCCGTCTTGCCCACCCCCGGCGGGCCCTCGATCAGAATCGGCTTGCGCAGCTGATAGGCGAGGTATACAGCCGTCGCAATCTGGTCGCTGCAGATGTAGTTGTGTGCCTCGAGGGATTCCTGCAGTGATTTCACTGAGGAGGCGATCTTGGCGATATCAGTCACACGGTGTCCCCTGTCTTGAATTGAAATTCGCTGGTCGGGCACGGGTGCAGGGTCCGCCAACCATTGTCCGGTCAGCTTCAGCAGCCCCTCCCAGAATGCCAAAGCCGGCTATTATCAAGCCCAGCGGCGCCAATGTATAGGCCAGGTCTTGTCCGGCAGCCAGGGCCGCCAGATGGGACACCTCACCGCCAGAACTGTGCAAATCCGGAGTTGAACGCCCGATTTGCACAGGCCGGCATGCCATTGAGGCCGCACAGACTTGGTGGACGACCAGCCGCCCGACGGGGAAAATGGCCGCCTTACTTTTCAGGAGCCAATACTTTGAGCGTACAAAAAGAAGCACCCGGCTGGTTCGTCCGCGCCCTGGAGTCTCGCCCGGAGAGCCGCAAAGTCCGCGTTCAGGATGCCAACATCCACTATCTGTACTGGGGCGATGACAGTGACAAGCCCGGCATCGTTCTGGTGCACGGCAACGGCGCCCATGCCCACTGGTGGAGCTTTATCGCGCCTTTCTTTGTCGATCAATATCGCGTCGCCGCCATTGATCTCGCAGGCATGGGCGACAGTGATCATCGCGAGCAGTACACCCCGGAGGGGTTCTCTGAGGAGATTATCGCCGTCATGGACGATGCCGGCATGGACCGGGACACGATCATTGTCGGACATAGCTTCGGTGGCTTCGTCACCCTGAAAACCGGCCTGCTGTTCCCGGATCGCCTGACGGGCATCGTCCTGGCCGACTCGGCGATTCGGCCGCCGGACTTCAACTGGGAACGCGATCCGCGCCGCGCACCGGTACGCCCGAAGCGCATCTACCCGGATTTTGACAGCGCGCTGGAGCGCTTCCGACTGATGCCGCCGCAGGACTGCGACAACCTCTACATCCTGGATTACATCGGCCGGCACTCGATCAAGGCGGTCGAAGGCGGCTACACCTGGAAGTTCGACGACGGGCTGTTCCGCAAATTCCAGTTCGGCAATATGGCTGAGGACCTGGCCAACCTGCGTTGCCGCGTCGGTGTGCTCTATGGCGAGAGCAGCTATGTGTTCAGCCAGGAGATCGCCGACTTCATGTTCAAGACGCTCGGGGAATCCGTACCCTTCGCCAGCGTACCCGAAGCGCAGCACCATCTGTTCCTGGATCAGCCGCTGGCCTTCATCGCTGCCCTGCGCACGCTGCTCGCAGAATGGCAGCACTCCAAACCCCTGCGCGAGGTCAGCGCCGGCTGACAGCTCCCCGCTTTACCCGCCGTGCCGGTCTGACCGGCACGGCGGGCACGCCTTTTGCAGCTCACAGACGACAGAGTCCGACAGGACGCCGGCATTCACGGATCCGCCATCAGAGAGCAGGACACGCAGTCGTGAGCATAGACATCCAGGACCTGGGCGCGCTGGGCGAGTTTTTCGGTGCTGTCGCCGTTGGCGCCACATTGATCTATCTGTCGATACAGGTGCGGCTGGCGCGCAAGACAACCATGGCGCAGATCTATCAGATGCGGGCCGATGCCGCATCTCTGGCGGCCATGCTGGTGGGTGTGTCGCCGGAACTGACCACGGTGATCGGCAAGTACCGCCAGCAGCGCAGCATCATCGGTGCTGCGGCAGCCGTGGAACAGCTCGATGCGCACGAGCGGAATCAGCTGTTCTGGTATATGCGCGGTCAGCTCACGCGGATCGACAACATCTACTATCAGACGCAGGAAGGGCTGATGGACGTCGAAACCTTTCACGGTTTCGACACGCAGATCAAACTGGACGGTGAAGCCTGGCGGGTGCTGGGCCTGCTGGAGCAGCAACGCCCCACTTTTCAGACGCTGATTGAAAAACTGCTCGGGGAAGCAAAGCCGCCTGCCGTCAATGGACACAAGCCAGATTGACGACAGGCAGACGCTGTTACATTCGTATCGGTATCAGTACTTGTAGTAGTCCGGCTTGTACGGACCCTGCGCCTCGACACCGATGTAGGTGGCCTGATCCTTGGTGAGCCGGGTTACGGTCCCACCAAAACCTTCCACCATCAGCAACGCCACTTCTTCATCGAGTTTCTTCGGCAGCACCTCGACCGTGATCGGTGCGCGCTGATTCTGCGGCTGATCGGCCCAGCGCTGCTCGAACAGGTGCATCTGCGCCAGCACCTGGTTGGCAAAGGAGCCATCCATGATGCGCGACGGATGCCCCATGGCGTTGCCAAGGTTCACCAGCCGGCCTTCCGACAACAGAATCAGATAGTCGCTGTCGTCCTCACTGCGAAAGATCTGGTGAACCTGGTCCTTGATCTTGTCCCAGCGCCAGTGATCGCGCATAAAGGCGGTGTCGATCTCGTTGTCAAAGTGACCGATATTGCACACCACGGCGCCGCGCTTGACCGCCTTGAGCATGTTGGCGTCGCAGACGTTGGTGTTGCCGGTACAGGTCACGATCATGTCGGTGTCCTGCAGCAGACGGTGGTCGATGTCTTCAAAACGCCCGGTGTTGTTGCCATCAACATAGGGTGACACCACTTCATAACCATCCATACAGGCCTGCATCGCACAAATTGGATCAATCTCACTGATCCGCACGATCATGCCTTCCTGGCGCAGGCTTTGCGCCGAGCCTTTACCCACGTCACCGTAGCCGATAACCAGCGCCCGCTTGCCGGACATCAGCATGTCGGTGCCACGCTTGATGGCATCGTTGAGGCTGTGACGGCAGCCGTACTTGTTGTCATTCTTCGACTTGGTCACCGAATCGTTGACGTTGATGGCCGGTACTTTCAGCTCACCGGTCTTCATCATGTCGTACAGGCGATGTACACCGGTGGTGGTTTCCTCGCTGATGCCATGAATGCTGTCGAGCATCTGTGGATATTTGTCATGTATCAGCTGCGTCAGGTCGCCGCCATCATCGAGCAGCAGGTTGGCGTTCCATGGCTTGCCGTCCTTCAGAATGGTCTGCTCGATGCACCACCAGTACTCTTCTTCGGTTTCGTTCTTCCATGCAAACACGGGGGTGCCGGCTGCGGCCGTGGCGGCTGCGGCATGATCCTGCGTGGAGAAGATGTTGCACGACGACCAGCGCACTTCGGCACCGAGCGCACACAGGGTTTCAATCAGCACTGCGGTCTGCACCGTCATGTGAATGCAGCCGATGATGCGGGCGCCGGCCAGCGGCTGATCCGCCTGATACTTGCGGCGCAATGCCATCAAGGCCGGCATCTCGGCTTCGGCCAGCCGGATCTCTTTGCGGCCAAAATCTGCCAGACTGATGTCTGCCACTTTGTAATCCTGTTGGGTCATGCAAGCGCTCCTTCATTGTTAGCGGTCGTTCGTTGATAGGTTTTGATCTGCACGCGAAATCCGTTGCGTTGTGCCAGGTACTGTTCCGGCCCCGGCATCAGGCCGGCAGCACCGACCCAGTGATCAAGCTGCGCTGGTTCGAAGCCCAGCCAGACATCGCCACACGCCGTTCGGGTCCAGGCCTGATCATGCGGGCACAACTCGACGATGAGCAGCCAGCCTGACGGCTTCAGTGCCCGCGCCGCTTCGCCCAGCATCTGCCGGGGGTTTGCGGCATGGTGCAACACCATGCTGAGCAGCACGGCGTCAAAGCTCTGTGGCCTCTGGTCGCGCAGCTCGCCCTGGGCCAGCCTGACGCGTGGCGCGACATCGGACGCAGCCAGCCGCTGCCGTGCTGTTTCCAGCATGGCCGCTGAGGTATCCAGGCCCAGCACGGCATCAAAGTGTGTGGCCAACAGTCCCAGCGCATCACCGTTGCCTGTGCCCAGATCCAGTATCTGATGCTTTGTGCCTGGCAATACCGCCAGCATGTCGGCCAGTGCCGGCAAATAAGCGTCCGGTGGACTGACCAACGCCTGCTGGCGCTGGAAAGCCGCGGCATGACCGGCAAAGAACTTGCGACTGCGTTCAGCACGCGCCTGATAGACGGCCGCCTTTCCTGCGGCCAGCGCCATCGGCAATGACAGGCGGTCCAGTGTCTCGAACAGCACGGCCATGTAGTCCGCCAGCGGATCAGCCGGATCCAGTAACGCGCGGCGGTAGAACACGGCATTGCCATCGCGGCGCCGGGCCAGCAGCCCGGCATCGGCCAGCAGCTTCAGATGGTGGCTCAGCGCCGGCTGGGCCATATCCAGAATGCGGCACAGCTCCAGCACGCCAAAGGCATCCTGCTGCAGTACCTGCAGGATGTCGCGCCGCAGCGGATCGGCCACGGCTTTGCTGAGCTGCACAAAGCGCGCAGCATTGTCACCCTGAGGTGCCGGATCTGTATTTGTCAGGGCCGGATCGGACATGCCGCCGTTCGTCATCGCCTGAGAAGCGCGGCATGCTAGCATGCCCGCAGAGACTATCAAATTATTTTGATACGTCTGCAATCATCGAGGATGCCCCCATGCGCAAAGTCAAACTGTTGATCCTGGGCGCCGGCACCGCCGGTATCAGCGCCTTGAAAGAAGCTGAAAACCACACCGACGACGTGCTGCTGGCCGACCCCGGCCCTCTGGGCACCACCTGCGCCCGTGTCGGCTGCATGCCATCGAAGGCATTGCTGCATATCGCGCAGCAGGTTGCGGCCACGCAGTGGCTGCGCAAGCAGGGGCTGGCAAGTGGCGGCCTGAACCTGGACCTGCCGGCCGTGCTGGCCGAGGTTCGGCGCCTGCGCGACCGCCTGATTGCGGGGCCCATTCGCACCACCAAGGCCCTGGAGGATCGCTATCTGCCCGGCGCCGCCCGCTTTGTCGGGCCCGATCGCCTGCAGGTCGGTGCGGAGACCGTGCAGGCCGAGGCCATCGTGATCGCCACCGGAACCCGGCCCATCATTCCCGAAGACTGGGAACTGCCATCGAAGCAAGTACTTACCAGCGACACACTGTTCGAGCAGCCGGACCTGCCGCACCGCATCGCCGTCATCGGCACCGGCGCCATCGGCCTGGAACTCGGCCAGGCGCTGGCCATGCTGGGTCTGGACGTCCGGGCCTTCGGCCGCAGTACGACGCTGGCCGGCATCCGGGATCCGGCCGTCAATGATGCTGCGCGGGAACTGATTGGCGTCGGGATGCCCCTGCATCTGGGCAGCACACCTGCGCCGATGGCCAAGGACGGCCGCATCGAGATCGCCGTCGACGGCAAGACGCTCGAATTTGATGCTGTCCTCGCCGCCCTGGGGCGCCGGGCCAATATCGAACAGCTCAATCTGGGCGAGCTGGGCGTGCCGCTCGATGAACACGGCATGCCCCCTCTGGATCCGCAAACACTGCAGGTCGGCGACCTGCCGATCTACATCGCCGGCGACGTCGCTGGCCTGCGTCCACTGATGCATGAGGCGGCCGACGAAGGCCGCCTGGCCGCGCACTATGCGCTGAATCCGAAAGCCGCCAGTTACGACCGACGAACAGCTCTGGCAATGCTGTTTACCGAACCGGGCATCGCCAGTGTGGGCACTCGCTTCGATGCCCTTCCGGCGGGGGCCTTGATTGGCGAGCTGGATTTCAGCGGCCAGGGCCGGGCGTTGTTGATGGGCAAAAACCATGGCCTGCTCCGGGTCTATGCCGATGCCGACGGCTACCTGATCGGCGGTGCCATGGTGCTGCCGCGCGCCGAACATCTGGCCCATGAGCTGGCCATACTGGTTCAACGGCGCCTGCATGTCAGTGAAGCGCTCACGCTGCCCTACTACCATCCCACCCTGGAAGAAGGCCTGCGCAGCGCTTTGCAGGGCGTGCGACGCCAGCTGCCGGAGCGCGCGCGAACACCCGACTTGCCGGTGCACAGTGGAGGAGACTGACCGGATGGCCCGATTCGGAACGGCAACGCAACTGGCCGGCTTACTGGCCTGCTTGATCGTGACCGCTTTGGCCGCCGTGATTGGCGGTCTTGGCTCGGCCGAGGCCGGCACCTTCTATGCGCAGCTTGATCGTCCGGCCTGGGCGCCACCCGGTTGGCTGTTTTCACCGGTCTGGACCCTTTTGTATCTGCTGATGGCCATTGCCGCCTGGCAGGTCTGGCGCGAACAGGGCCTGGCCGATGCGGCCTGGCCGCTTGGCCTGTATGCCGGACAACTGGCCGTCAACGCGCTCTGGTCCTGGTGGTTCTTTGCCTGGCAGCTTGGCGCACTGGCGTTCGTCTGGATTCTGCTGCTGATCATTCTGGTGCTGTTTACGATCGGCGCCTTCGCCCGGGTGCGCGTGGGCGCCGCTGGCCTGTTGCTGCCCTATTTGGCCTGGATCAGCTTTGCCAGCGCGCTGAATTTTGCCCTCTGGCAGCGCAATCCAGGGCTGCTGTAGCCTCCCTGCCTTCGTGGGCGGGCTGATAGACTGGCCGCCTGAGCCCTCTAACAGGCCGTTGAAAAACGGCCTGTTAGAGTCGCGCCAGGGATGGCGCAGCGCGAATCAAACACGTAGGTGTTTGATTCGTCGTGCCTTGTGGAAGCCAAGGATGGCTTCCACAGGCTGAAAAGCGATCATTAGATCGTTTTTCAGCAACCTGCTAATGCATACAAAGAGACCTTGCCCTATGCGCTATTTCGTTCATTTACCAACGTCCTGGTTGATTCTGGCTGGTGCGTTGCTCCTCGCAGGCTGCGGTCAGCCGGAAGAACCGGCGCCCGAGCCAGATGCCCAGGCTGCCGAGCGACCCGCCCAGGTCCCCGACGGCGTGCCGGCCACCGGCACTCTGCGGGTAGCGGCCGATTTTGATGCCAGCGAGATTCGCCTGCACTTCGAGTTCGACACCGATCAGCCGGGCTGGCATCACCAGGTCTGGCGGTATCAGGACGGTCGCTGGCAACGCTATGGCAGCGGGTCGGACGGCCCGGACCAATATGGCCTGTACGAAGACCGCATCTCCATGCTGCTGGATGACGGCCTGGTTGACGGTTTCGCGCAGTACGGTGGCTGGATGACCGTACACGAAGGCATGCGCAGCCTGGATTCGGCGGTCGCCGGCGAGGAGGTCGCCGCCCACCCGGTGCTGGGCGAGGGCATGGGACGCAGCGATGTTCGCAAGTATCTGCCGCAAACGCGGACTGATGACGCGGTGTCCTGGGATGCCTTGCAGGATCCCGAGGAACTGGCGGCCATGCAGGCCCGTGGCCAGTTTCTGGATTTGTGGCAGTGGCGCGCGCATCGCAGCCACCCGGTCGGCTATGCCGACAATGGCTATGTGCTGCATTATCGGCTGTCTTCCGAGGGTCGCAGCATGTACACGACCAACCGGGATGATGACGCCGAACAACCCGCCTATATGTTCGATCCCGATGCCACCGGGCAGCATGCGCTGCGTTGGGAGGCACTGATCAACGGCGACTATGGCCAGGATGACCTGTATTACCTGAGCCGCGACCACGCTGTCCCCTTCGACCCGGATCACGATTGGCAGGAAGGCGATGTCATTCCCTATCGCCTGTTGCAAACGCCGGACGGCAGCCGCGGCGCCATACGCGCTCAAGGTGGCTACAGCGACGGCGCCTGGCGCATCACCCTGAGCCGGAGCCTTGAAAGCCCCAATTCGCTCGACAGCAAGCGCCTGCAGGACCAGGGCCTGTACAACGTCGCCTTCGCCGTACACACGGGCGGCGTTGGTGCCCGCTGGCATCTGGTGTCGCAGCCGCTGACGATGGGGCTAGGGCGCAATGACGGTGACATTCAGGTGGTTCGCAACCCAGCCGGCATCGCCGATGCGCTGATCTGGACCGAAGTCGAGCTGGCACAACCGGGTCAGGTGACCTGGCAGCAGGTGCGCGGTGGGCAACCGAACAGTGACTGACCACCGCCAGCCGTCGCCGGACCCTGGCAGCAAGCTGCCGGATGTCGGCGTCACCATATTCACGCGGATGTCGCAGCTCGCCGCCGAGCATGGCGCGCTGAACCTGTCGCAGGGCTTTCCGGATTTCGACGGCCCACCGGCACTGCTGTCTGCGGTCGAGCATCATCTGCGTCATGGCGCGAACCAGTACGCGCCCATGACTGGAGTGCCGGCTCTGCGCGCGCAGATTGCGCGCAAGGTGCAGCATTGTTATGGCCTTGCCGCCAATCCGGAGACGGAGATCACCGTTACCTCCGGCGCCACCGAAGCGTTGTTCTGCGCCATCACGGCCCTGGTGCGCCCTGGCGATGAAGTGATCGTCTTCGATCCGGTTTACGACAGCTATGAACCGGCCATACGCCTTGCCGGCGGCCACACGCGCCGGCTTGCCCTGCCAGCACCTGGTTTCCGGCCGGACTGGCAGCAGGTTCGCGACGCCCTCAATGATCGCACGCGCCTGATCATCACCAACACGCCGCACAACCCGACGGGCAGCGTCTGGCAGCCTGAAGACCTCGCAGAACTGAAACACCTGATCCTCAACAGCTCAGCCTTTGTGCTGGCCGATGAAGTCTACGAACACATCATTTTTGATGGCGCCGAACATCAGAGCCTGCTGCGCGATCCGGATCTGTACAGCCGGGCGCTGGTCGTCTCGTCATTTGGCAAGACCTATCACACCACAGGCTGGAAAATCGGCTATTGCGTCGCGCCGCCCAACCTGACGCGCGAGCTGCGCCGCGTGCATCAGTACGTGACTTTCTGCAGCAACACGCCGGTACAGCTCGGACTGTCTGACTTCATGGCTGAGGACCCTGAGTTCGCACTCAGGCTGGGCACCTTCTATCAGCGCAAACGGGACCTGTTCTGCCAGCTGCTCGCCAACAGTCGCTTTCGCTTCACGCCCGCCGGCGGCACCTACTTCCAGCTCCTCGACTACAGCGCGATCAGCGATGAACACGACGAGGATCTGGCCCAGCGGCTGACCATTGAGCACGGCATCGCCAGCATTCCGGTG
>SKXG01000144.1 GCA_007128525.1 Pseudomonadales bacterium
AACCAGCGCTGGAAGCGCCCGCAACTGTGTCTGACAGCCCGCAGATCTTCTCCTGGCTGCCGCGCATCGCAAGCCCGGATGGTGGCGAGGTGGTGCTGGTGGCCTGGGAGGAAATCCTGTTCACGGGCGGTTCGCACGGTGGCGAGATTCTGGTCGCGCGATCTGAGGACGGCGGGCGCACCTTTGCTGAACCGGTAAACCTGTCCAGGACGACGGGCGGCGCGGGCAAGGGGCGCCTGTCGCCGCAGCGTTGGGACAATGGGAGTCTGGACCTTCTCGCGCGTGGCGATCATGCCTGGGTGGCCTGGACGGAATACGACGGTGATCTGCGTGTGGCGCACTCTGATGATGGTGGACGGACCTTCGCTGAACCGGTGCACGTCAGCGGCAGCGGCGATCAGCCCACCCGGGCGCCTGCGTTGGCGCGGCTTGAAGATGACCGTATTGTCCTGGCCTGGACCTACGGCGAGCAGGCCGAGGCCAACGTGCAGCTTGCTGTGTCCGCTGATCAGGGTGCTTCGTTTGAGAGCTTGGGGTCGGTGCATCAGCGTGATGGACACGCAGACGCAGTGCGCCTGACAGTAGATGGCCAAGGTCGGCTGCATCTGGTGTACGCGGAGTCACCACATGGGCCGGGCGGCCCGACGCAACTGGTGTACGCGCGTGCAGATGCCGACCTCGTTTTCGCTGAACCACAGGTGGTTCTGGCGCTGGCCGATGGCGATCGGCCGCACGCCGGCTTTCCGCAGCTCGTAACCAGCGGCGCCAAGGTGGTGGTGACCTGGGAGATCCTGGATCGGCGTACGCGCCGGTCGTTGGGCCTGGGATGGCTTTATTCAGCCGATGGCGGTGAGCAGTTCGGAGAGCCAATGCTGGTGCCTGGGGCAGCGGCGCCTGAAGGCGGCGTCGGTGGTGGCTTGCAGGGGCTGCTGATGCGCAAGACAGCAGCCGGGCCAGATGGCCAACTGTTGCTCGGTCACAGTCACTTCGTTCCCGATCAACGCAGCGACGTACTGCTGATCAGAGGCGCGTTGCGGCGGGACCAGTAGGCGGGCAAAGTTGCGGCTTGTCACTCGATGTCGCTGTAGCCAAACAGCGCCGCGAGATGGGCCGTGAGGAATACTGCCCCCGGATCCAGTTGCCGCCGCGCCGTCCGAAAGTTGGCCGCCTTTGGATACAGGCGGTCGACATTCCCGGCATCGAGTTGATGCCACTTTCCCCAATGTGGCCGACCACCGTGCTCACGCAGAATTGGCTCAATGGCTGTGAATAGCGGCTCTGGCGGCCGATCAGCGCCCTGGTGAATGGAAATGGTGGCGACGGCCTCACCGCCGGTCGGTGATAACCAGCCATCGTCACCGGCCACCAGACGATACTCGACCGGCCACGGCAGCTTGGGGAACTCCTGCAGAATTTTCGTGCGAACGGCTGTGAAACACCTTATCGCGGCTGCCTCGGGTACGGCGTACTCCATCTCATTGAAGCGCTGCTCACGCGTGGACGGAAAGATCTGCCAGCTCGGTCCCCAACGCTCACCGGCTTCGCCAAAGGGGATCTCGACAAGCTGGACAGGTCCCTCGGCAGCGATGGGATTCAGCGTCTTGGCAACCGCAAAATCACCACGCGGCACCCACCAGAACTCGTGGTGACGATGCGCATTGGAGCGCTCGTCAAAGGCATCGAGGCAGGCGTCGGTCGACTCGACGGTGTTGCATTCATGCAGATGGTATGCCGGGACTACGCATAGCTCGATGGCCGTGATCACGCCCAATAGTCCCAGCGAGACCCGCGCCATGGCTACATCGTCCGGCGTGGTGAAACCTTGCGGGTGCCCTTTGCCGTTTACGATCTCGAGTGCGGTCACCTGTGACGCAAGCGAGCCGAGTTTGCGGCCGGTGCCATGCGTACCTGTGCTGATGGCGCCGGCCAGCGTCTGGCGATCGATGTCGCCCATATTGGCCAGGGCCAGGCCATGGTTGGCAAGCAGCGGGCCGATGGCATGCAGCGCCGTGCCGGCGCCGAAGCGTGCGACTGTGCTGTCCGCTGTCGCCTTGACGTCGTGCAGGCCGCTGAATGCATCCATCTGCAGCAGCGTGTCATCGTTGGCCCAGAAGGGCACGAAGGAGTGACCGCTGCCCAACGGGCGAATGGCGCCAGGTCCCTGGTGATGTTCGATGAGGCGGCACAATGCCTCGATATCACCTGGCCTGGCGATGCGGGCCCCAGGACACTGCACCAGCCCGGACCAGTTTTGCCAGCCCTGACTCACCAGCTGCAACCACGGGCGGAGACCGGCCACAGTTCGTGTACCAGCCCGTCCGCCTCGACCGGGCAGATCCAGTCGTGCAGGTTGATGGTCGGGTCGCAGTGCGGCGCGACCATCCAGAGGCGGTCACCCAGGTGGATTTCCGGGGCTTCCTCGCCGAGCAGTAGAATGCCGTGTTCGTCGCCGCCGAACCGGAAGCGAACGTCGGGCAGGTCGCGCGACACGGGCGCGACGCTGTCGCTGGCAAAGCTTTTGAAGCCGCCGTCGACGGTGATCATGCCGCGCTTCGGCTGGCTGATTGCGCTGACGAGCACGAATAGCGCTGGTTCGAAGAACTCAAAGCGCGGCCGGTTGCCCTGACCGATGGCCGCGTACTCCTCATCCATAAACACGTAGGAGCCGGCCTGAATGTCGGTGATCTCCGGGACCTCACTGTCGATATCGAACGTGCCCGTGCCACCGCCCGTGAAGATATCGACCGGGTGGCCGTCGGCGATGATCAGGTCGCGTGTCTCAATGCCGGCGGCCGCAGTTTCCAGCGCCTTGCGACGGCGTTCACCGGCATCGGCAATGTGCATCAAGTGACCGGCATATTGTTGCAGGCCGGTAAAGTGGAGGTTTGGGCATTGATCGATGCCCCGCACCAGATTCAACGCCGGTTCACCGCGGGCAATACCGGTACGACCCATGCGCGGGTCCAGATCCACAAGCACCCGTACGGTCGTTCCCGCTTCGCGCGCTGCGGCGTCGAGCTGCTGTGCCATGGTGAGATCGTCAACGACGATGCGGACATCCGCGCTCTGTGCCGCGAGCTGCGCGACCCGGGCCATCTTGTCGGGGGAACTGACCGGGGAGGTGATCAGTATCTGCTCGATGCCGGCGGCGCGCATGACCTCGGCCTCTGAGACCTTGGCGCAACAGATGCCGATGGCCCCCAGCTCGAGCTGCCGGTGGGCGACGACCGGACACTTGTGCATCTTGGCATGGGCCCGGAGGCCCGTGCGGTGCGATGTCAGATGATCGGCCATTCGTTTGAGGTTGCGCTCCATTGCTGGCCGGTCCACCACCAGCGCAGGCGTTGGCAATGATTCGGCTGGAACGGGTTCGGGGAGTGGTAGCGGCTGGAGCCGGCGCGCTTCGTGGCGCATCAGCAGACTTTCGATACTGGCAGTCATCATTCCCCCGGGCCGGCAATTGTGTCATGAGTTAAGCACTGCGCATGA
>SKXG01000350.1 GCA_007128525.1 Pseudomonadales bacterium
GACTACGACCCGGAAACCACACTGCCGCAGGTCAGCATCACGCTCGACAGCCTCGGTGGTGAGCGCATGCATGAGATCAGCCGCCGCAATGTCGGCCAGTCGATGGCGATCATCTTTACCGAGCTGCGCCCGCAGGTTCGTACCGTGATGGTGGACGGTGAGGAACAGCTGGAGAACTACTTCAGCGAAGAGCAGCGGGTGATCAATGTCGCCACCATCCGTTCAGCGCTGGGCCATCGTTTTCGCATAACCGGTTTGGGCCTTGGCGAAGCCCGCGATCTGGCGCTGCTGCTGCGGGCCGGTGCCCTGGCAGCACCAATGTATATTGTTGAAGAGCGCACCGTCGGTGCCAGCCTGGGTGAAGAGAACATCCGCCAGGGCATGTACTCGATGATCTTCGGCTACGCGCTGGTCGTGCTCTTCATGCTCGCCTATTACAAGTTATTCGGCATTGCCGCGAACCTGGCCCTGACCGTCAACGTTATTCTGATTCTGGCCATCATGTCGGTGTTGGGCGCCACGCTGACGCTGCCGGGCATTGCCGGGATGGTGTTGACGGTCGGCATGGCGGTGGACGCCAATGTGCTGATCTTCTCGCGCATCAAGGAAGAGATGGAAAAACGGTCGCCACAGGCCGCCATTGAGGCCGGCTTTGAACGCGCACTGTCAACCATCATGGATGCCAACATCACTACCATGTTCGTGGCGCTGATCCTGCTGGCCATCGGCACCGGGCCGGTCAAGGGTTTCGCCGTGGTGCTGTCCATCGGCATCCTGACTTCGGTGTTCTCCGCGCTGGTGATCACCCGGGCCATCGTCAACCTGATGTACGGTGGCCGTAGCGTGAAGAGGCTGCTGATATGATCAAGACCCAGATCGACTTTATGAAGGCGCGCAAGGTCGCCGCGGCGATCTCGGTCGTTCTGATTGTGGTCTCGATCGGTTCACTGCTGACGCGTGGGCTGAACTTCGGCCTCGACTTCACCGGTGGCACGCTGCTCGAGGTGGGTTTCGAGGAAGCCATCGATCCGGAGGAGATCCGACGCGCGCTGGCCGGCGCGGACTATGTCAACGTCATGGTGCAGAACTTCGGCAGCGACCGCGAGCTGTTGATTCGCGTCCCGCCACAGGAAGACATCGATCAGTCGCTGCTCGCTGATGAGCTGACGGCATTTCTACAGGAGTATCGGCCCGGCACCGATCTGCGCCGTGCCGAGTTTGTTGGCCCGGCAGTCGGCGAGGAGCTGCGTGAAAGCGGCGGCCTGGCGATGATTGTCGCGCTGGCGGCGGTACTGCTGTACATCATGTTCCGCTTTGCCGGCAAATTCGCTGTCGGCTCGGTGGCGGCCCTGGTGCATGACGTCATCATCATTTTCGGCGCTTTTTCGCTGGTGCAGTGGACCTTTGACCTGCCGGCGCTGGCCGCCGTGCTTGCCGTAATCGGGTACTCGCTTAACGACACCATTGTGGTGTACGACCGGATACGGGAGAACTTCCGGGTGATCCGGCGCTCGACGCCTGTGGAGACCATCAACATCGCCTTGAACCAGGTGCTGAGCCGAACGATCATCACCTCGTTCACCACCTTGCTGGTGTTGTTCTCGCTGCTGATCTTCGGTGGGGCGCAGGTGCAGGGCTTCGCCGATGCACTGATCGTGGGTGTTGTTGTTGGTACCTTCTCGTCAATCTATGTTGCCGCCAACCTGCTGCTCAGCATGGGCGTCACCCGTGACGATCTGGTCGTGGCGGAGAAAGATGACGAAGATGAGGAAGACGCGCGCCAGAGGACTTGAGGCGCGCCCAGCCTTTTGGTTTTAAAGCTTAGCGCTTAAAGAGCCCTGCGCTAACCCTTGCGCAGCGCCGGTGACAGGTTCGGCCGCAGCGATTGCAGCATGGCCTTGAACACTTTCGGTGACCCGGCAACGATGTTGCCAGTGTCCAGAAATCGCTCGCCACCGGCGATGTCGCTGACCAGCCCGCCGGATTCGCGCACCAGCAGTGCGCCGGCGGCGATGTCCCAGGGCTTCAGGCCCAGCTCCCAGTAACCGTCGTATCTGCCCGCGGCCACATAAGCCAGATCGAGTGCAGCCGCACCGGCGCGACGAATGCCGCGGGTGCTGTCCGCGAACGAACGCAGCATGTTCATGTAGGCATCCAGGTGCGACTTGTTGTCGCGGAATGGAAAACCGGTTGCCAGCAGACTCTCCGACAGATGCACGCGCCGGCTGACGCGTAGGCGCTTGCCGTTGAGCTGTGCACCCTGACCGCGTGAGGCGACGAATTCCTCGTTGCGCACCGGATCAATCACCACCGCATGTTCCAGCCGGCCCTGATGCAGCATGCCAATGGAAATGCAGAAGTGCGGAATGCCGTACAGGAAATTGGTGGTGCCATCGAGCGGATCGATGATCCAAACCGACTCCTTGCCGGCGATGTTCTCACTTTCCCCGCCTTCCTCGCCGATGATGCCGTGATCTGGAAAGGCCTGATGCAGCGTCTCGATAATGAGGGCCTCGGCATTGCGGTCCACTTCGGACACTAGATCGTTCTGCTGCTTTTCCTCCACACGCAGGATATCGACGCGGTCCATTGCGCGAACGATGACCTGACCGGCACGACGACCGGCGCGCAGGGCGACATTGACCATAGGATGCAGTGCCATGCAAAGGATCCGGGGCTGTTGAAAGGCCGCGTATGCTAACGCCAAACGCACCATCTTTCATGGGTTGCAGATGTAAAAACCGGATTGTCTGCGGTCATGGCGCGCGCATGGCTCTATAATGCCGCCATGACGACGACACCAAAAACCACGCTGGACCACATCCGCATCGTGCTGGTGGAGACCAGCCATCCGGGCAACATCGGCGGGGCAGCCCGCGCCATGAAGACCATGGGGCTGTCGCAGCTCTATCTGGTCCGGCCGCAGCGCTATCCGGACCCGCAAGCCGACTGGCGAGCGGCCGGTGCACTGGATGTGCTGGATGCCGCGCAGGTGGTCGACACGCTGGACGAGGCCATCGCGCCCTGCACGCTGGTGGTCGGCACCAGCACCCGGTCGCGCCGCATACCCTGGCCCATCCTCGATGCCCGGCAGACCGCTGACAAAGTGCTCGCAGAGCGTGGTGCGCATTCGGTACCGCCCCCCATCGCGCTGTTGTTTGGCCGGGAAACCTCCGGCCTGACCAACGAAGAGCTGCAGCGCTGTCACAGTCATCTGCAGATCGCCGCCAATCCGGATTATCCGTCGCTGAATCTGGCCATGGCCGTTCAGGTTGTGGCCTATGAGATCTATCAGGCAGCCCTGGTGCGGGATGGCAACACTCCGGAGCCGGAATGGGACCGCCCGCCCGCATCAGCCGCCGAGATGGAAGCCTTCTTCGGCCATCTTGATGAGGTGCTCAGCGCCATCGATTTCTACGATCCACAGAACCCACGCCAGGCGATGACCCGGTTTCGTCGTCTGTTTGGCCGGGTGCGGCCGGA
>SKXG01000411.1 GCA_007128525.1 Pseudomonadales bacterium
AGAATACCGGTGCGACAGCGCACATTTACGCAAGTCATTTGCTCGACAAGGCCATCGTGTTTCAGGGTCCGGCTGATCGTGAACCGACGCTTCGGCGGGTTCTTGATATGACGGATCGTGCAGAAGCTGTCTACGAGTCGATCTTTGAGCCAAGCCATGAAGACTGGATTCATTTGCTAGATATAAAGGCTTCAGCTTTGGCATTTCTGAACGACGAGAGCGCTTCGCAGGTGTTCGATACAGCCATTTCGTATGCAAAACAGCATCAAGATCTAGAGCCCGAATATAGTCTTGGTAAGAAGCGGAGAGCCGTTCGGACATTCAGGTTAGCCGGTCAGCCAGTGGAGGCAATACGCTACCTTGATGCCATACTATCGGTTCCTGATGCAGAGAGCATTTTCCTGCCGGAGGAGCTACAGGATCTTCACCGTACCGGCAGGATACTAGGACAAACTGTAGAAGATTATGAACGTGCTCTGTACCACGGGTACGAGGTTCTAGAGCTTCACTTGCATCCTTTGCCTTCTCTTGAGCGGGCTCAGTACATCGCTGATCTCTTTGTGCTTGTCACTATCTATGAAATGAGTGGCGACAGTGGTGGTGCGACACGACACTTGCAATCCATTGCCGACATAGATCCCGATCGAAGTGCTTCCGCTCCTTACCCCGTTTTTCGTCCGGGACTGCCTTTTCCTGACACTGGTGTACGACTCCTCTCGGTTGAGTTTGAGTTCAAGGTCGATGCGCAAGGCTTTGTCAGAGATCCCCAGCTGGTCAACTATCCCGGGAGTGCAGAGTTTCGAAGACGCGCTCAGGAGGTCTTATTACGCTGGCGGTACTTGCCACGCATGGTGGATGGTCGCTTTGTTACAACTGATGGTGTACGTGCCAGAGTTGGCTATGAGCTTACATCACCGATTTCTACACCGATGTACTTGGAGATAGTAGACTAAGGTCTTTCTGCGCAAGCGATTGACGTGAACTTTGATCCGATTCAAGCTGAAAGCCGCTTGTGCCCTTCCGAAGTAAAGGTGACCTCATGAGCAAAGAGCGCGTACACATCGAACAACACAGCGGCCTTGGCCTGCTCTGGCTGGCGGGCTGGCTGTTCACCATTGGCTACAACAACCTGAGCTTTTGGTGGGGTGTGCTGGCCCTGATAATCTGGCCCTACTTTCTTGGCGTCGAGCTCGCCGGCATGGGTACCGAACCGCCAGCCGAATAGCTGTTGCCAAGCGTGACGCATACGGCAGTGCTTGCGCGGGCAGGCCATCCATCGTAAGTTTGCAGCACGCACCATTCCGTTCGACACCGCTCGAACCCCATAGAGTGACGGCGTAAGTCTCGATCCAGCACCGCCTGCCTCCGACACCACGCGCCGAACGGAGAAAGCCAGTGCCCAAGAATCAACACAAAGTTAGACTGGGTCGAGCTGCGCCAACCATAGCAGTCAGTGACATCCAGGCATCCTGTCGCTTCTATCAGGTCTTGTTCGGCCTGGAAAAAACCTTCGAGAATGGATCTCCCGTCGGCTTCATGATCTTAAAGCGCGACGATGCCGAAGTGCATCTGACCCTGGCCAGGGATCACAAGGCCGGCGCCCACAATGGCATGCAGCTCTTGGTTGAAGGGATCGCGGATCTTTACGAAGCCTGTGAGCGGCAGGGCGTGAAGATCGTCAAGCGCATCAAGGACCAGGAGTATGGGCTCCGCGCTTTCGTGCTGAGTGATCCGGATGGCAATCGGATCGATGTCGGGGAGCGAATGACATGATCAGCGGTAGCTGCCATTGCGGCAAAGTTAAGTGGCAGGCCAGAGAGGTTCCGAGCTTCGCGACAGCCTGCAGTTGCACCGCCTGCCGGCGCTACGGCGCCTTGTGGGCCTATGGCCGTGAAGGTGATGTTGTGACGGTGTCGGGACCTACGGCCACCTACACCAAGGAGCGATGGGTAAAGTTTCATTTTTGTCCGGAGTGTGCCTGCATGGTCTATTGGCGTTCGTTGCAGCTACATAAAGATGGCGTCCATCAAATGGGATTCAATCTGCGTATGAGTGAGCCGGAGGATGTAGCTGGCGTTCCGATCATTCGTCACGATGGCTTGAATTCTCTGGATGATCTTCCTCCTGATGGACGTTGCGTCGCTGACTACTGGTTCTGATGAGGGTGCATCAATATGAATGACCGATTCGACCACCTGTTCGTCGCCCCGCAGGATTTCGAGGTGTCCATTCAGTTTTATCGTGATGTGCTGGGCTGGCGCGTCGAGTTCCAGTGGGGTGGTATTGGTGAGCCGCGGGGTGCATCGCTATCGGGCGGTGGAACAGCGATCGTTCTCGCTGAACCGCACGATGCCGACGATCGCTCGTGGTCCCACGGAGTCAACGGTACGAGACCGACCGTGCACTTGCAGGTGGATGATCTGGCATCGCGGTATGCGGAGCTATCCGGTTCCGGTGTGATCGTGGTTCCGCCGCAGGAGACGCATTGGGGAAGTCGCTGGTTTGTGATCCGGGACCCGGATCACAACCTGATCGCGTACGAGCAGCAACAGCCGGCGTGATGAAGCCAGAATTTTCCATGCACGGAGACCCACGTCTTCATGAACTACGTCGAAGCGGTCAAGCAAACATGGCGGCACACCGAGGGGGCGTTGCCTGATGACGCCGCCAAAATCACGGAAATCGTGCGTTACGCGACGCTCGCCCCCTCCGGTCACAATACGCAGTGCTGGAAGTTCAGGGCTGAGCCTGACTCGATTTCCATCCTGCCGGATCTGTCCCGGCGAACGCCTGTAGTGGATCCGGATGATCACCACCTTTACGTGTCGCTCGGCTGTGCTGCGGAAAATCTGATACAGGCGGCGGCAGCATTCGGATTCGAGGCCCAGGCAGACGTCAATCCCGGGTCAGGCGCCATAAAGATGTCGCTTGCGCAGATGATGGCCGAAGAGACTGCTATGTTCAGGGCAATCCCGCATCGCCAGTGCACGCGTTGTGATTATGATGGCAAGGCGTTGACCAATGATGAGTTGCGTCAGTTGGAGGCTGCAGGCGCGGGAAATGGCGTCCGACTGCTTCTGCTCACCGAGCGCACTGCCATGGAGCATGTGCTTGAGTATGTCGTGGCGGGAAACACAAGGCAGGTTGGGAATCCGGCCTTTGTGCAGGAACTGGAGGGCTGGATTCGTTTCGGCGATGCCGAAGCGGTCCGTACCGGAGACGGTCTGAACGCGCGCAGCACCGGCAACCCGCCTTCCCCTCGCTGGTTGGGCCGCATCCTGTTCCGCATGTTCTTTCAAGCCAAGGCCGAAAATGACAAGTGTGCCCGTCACCTACGCAGCTCTGCCGGTGTAGGAGTGTTCGTGTCAGATGCCAATGACAAGGCACACTGGATTGAGGCTGGCAGGTGTTACGAGCGGTTCGCCCTGCAGGCAACCGCGCTGGGAATACGCAATGCATTTCTCAATCAGGCAGTGGAGGAGG
>SKXG01000018.1 GCA_007128525.1 Pseudomonadales bacterium
AGCGCATGGTCTACCAGAACCGGCGAGCCGTACACGTTATCCACGGGCATGTGAAAAAAGCCCTGAATCTGATCAGCGTGCAGATCAACCGTCAGCAGACGGTCTATGCCCACGCCGGCCAGCATGTCCGCCACCACCTTGGCGCTGATCGGCACACGCGCCGACCGCGGGCGCCGGTCCTGCCGGGCATAGCCAAAGTATGGAACCACCGCAGTTATGCGCGCTGCTGACGAACGCCGCACGGCATCCGCCATGATCATCAGCTCCATCAGATTGTCATTGGTCGGCGCGCAGGTGGACTGCAACAGAAACAGGTCACAGCCCCGCACGTTATCAACAATCTCTACCGCCACTTCGCCATCACTGAAGCGCGATACATCCGCACTGCCGAGCTCCAGACGCAGCTCCCGGGCCACCCGACGGGCCAGGCCCGGATTCGAGTTGCCGGCGAAAATCATCAGGTTTGCCAAGCTAGTGTCCCCGTGGCGACGGCCTGCGTGTGAACTCAATGGATGGCTGGGGCGCCAGGATTCGAACCTGGGAATGCCGGGATCAAAACCCGGTGCCTTACCGCTTGGCGACGCCCCATCAGATCGGCGCGATCCACAGCTGCCGGCCTGCGCCAGCGACTGAATCAGGTCACAAATGGGACCACGGACCGCGAGAGGGCGGTATTTTGCGGGGGAGGCCTGGTCCTGTCAAATGGCCAAGCCCTGGTAAATCGCCAGGTTGACGCCTTTGCCGTTCTTTATTCAGCGCATGTCTCCGGACACCACCCACTGCCCGGGAACCAGAGTGACGCGGATGTCTTCATGGGTTGCCACCAGCCTCCCCGGCAATGCCCGAATTGCGTCATCAGGCAGGCCATCGGCGCGATCTGGTGGCCGGTAGGCGCTGAACTGGAGTTGCCAGTCCAGCTGCTCCAGGGACACCAGCTGGTTGGCAGCATCACGCTGCTCGGCGCTAATGGGGTGCGCCGGCGCGGGCAATCCGCGAATCCAGTGCTGCAGCGCGTCCAGTGGCACGGCCATGCCGAACCAACGTCGCATGGCCTCGGTCGTGTCAGGCTCCTCATACACCTCACCACGCGAGGTCGTGATGGTCACGCTGCCATTGGCCTCGCCCTGCATGCGGGTCCGGCCCTGCCCCAGAGGCCCCCACAGCTCTATGTCGAAGCCATCCGCCGTCTGGTGCCAGCTGAAATTGGACGAAAAGCCTTCATCGCCCTGCCGGACACCAAGTTTGCCCTGCACAGCGAACCCGGTCTCGGCCAGCGTCTCCGGCGGCCGGCTGGGTCCGAACCAGGCACAGCCCCCGACAATCAGGACAAGCCCCAGTACGACGAGGCCTCGGTAAGTCAGCCAGTTTGTTATCATCTGCCGGTTCACGTATTGAAGACTCTGCATGGCCATTCTCGCCTACGGGCTCAGTTTTCGCACGGCACCAATCGAACTCCGGGAGCGGATTGCTTTCCCGGAAGAGGCACTGGTCCAGGCATTGCACCACATTCGCTCGCATGTGCCGGGTGTGCGCGAGGTCGCCATCCTGTCAACCTGCAATCGGACTGAGCTGTATTGCTCGCTGAGCCAGGCCGACCATCAGGCTGTGGCTGACTGGCTGGCCGAACAACGTCAGATCGACCGTCCGCAACTCGACACCGTCTGCTACGTCCACTGGAACCGCGATGCCGCCCGTCACCTGATGCGGGTCGCCGCCGGCCTGGATTCTCAGGTGCTCGGCGAGCCCCAGATCATGGGCCAGTTCAAGGATGCCTGCGACTTGGCCAATCATGCCGGCACCATGGGCCCCGAGCTGCACATGCTCTCGCAAATGACGCTGAATGTCGCCAAGCGCATCAGAACCGATACCGACATCGGTCGCAACCCGGTGTCGGTAGCCTTCGCAGCGGTTTCGCTGGCGCAGCAGATCTTCTCGGATTTGAAACACAGCAAGGCACTGCTGCTCGGCGCCGGCGACACCATAGAGCTGGTTGCCAATCACCTGCAGCAGGCCGGCATTCAGAGCATGACCATTGCCAACCGGACACTGGGCAATGCCCAGCAACTGGCAGCACGCTTTGGCGGCACCGCACTGCCGCTAACAGACGCGGCTGCACATCTGCATGAGTACGATGTGGTTATAGCGTCCACAGGCAGCCCGCATCACGTACTGAGCACCGCGGAGGTGGCTCAGGCCATGCGGAAACGGCGCCATCGCCCGGTGTTCATGGTGGACATTGCCGTACCCCGCGACATAGAACCCGGCGTCGGCGACCTCAGCGATGTCTTTCTGTACTCAATTGACGACCTGACCGAAATCATTGAGCTGAACATGCAGGATCGCGTCGAATCGGCTGCGTTGGCAGAACAGCTGGTTGACGAAGGCGTCAACAAATACCACCGGGAGAAGCGCGTACACGAGGCTCGCGACCTGCTATTGTCCTTTCGTGGCCAGGCCGAACGCATTCAGGAACAGGAATTGCAGCGGGCGCTCCAACAGCTGCGCAATGGCGCAGATGCTGAACAGGTTTTGATGCAGTTCTCGCGCACGCTTACCAACAAGCTGATCCATCCCCCCACCATCGCCATACGGGAAGCGACGGCCGATGGCCGCGCCGACCTGCTGGACTTCGTGCAATCGCTGTACAACCTGGACCCTAACGGGGAGCGCTGAACACCATTATGTCCTTGTCGCCGTCAATGCTCGCCAGACTGCAAAGCCTGAAAGATCGGCATGAAGAGCTGAGCGTGATGCTGTCTGATCCGGAGGTCATTGGACAGCGGGAGCGCTTCCGACAACTCTCACAGGAGTACGCGGAGCTTGAGCCCGTGGCCAGAGTGTTGCCGGACCACCAACAACTCAGGCAGCAAATTGAGGGCGCAAAGGCGCTTCTTGACGATGCGGATCCCGATATGCGGCAGCTGGCCGAGGCCGACATCGAGCAGCTGACAGCGGCGCTTGAGAAGGCGCAGGCTGAGATGCGCCAGCTCCTGATTCCGCGCGACCCAGACGACAGCTTGAATGTGTTCCTGGAGGTTCGTGCCGGCACCGGTGGCGACGAGGCGGCACTGTTCGCGGGTGATCTGTTTCGCATGTACAGCCGCTATGCCGAAATTCGAGGCTGGCAGCTTGATGTGCTGAATGAGCGCCCTGGTGAACACGGCGGCTTTAAAGAGATCATCGCCCGCATCAGTGGTCGCGACGTTTACCGTGAGCTGAAGTTCGAGTCTGGCGCCCATCGGGTACAGCGCGTACCGGAAACCGAGGCACAGGGCCGCATCCACACTTCAGCGTGCACAGTGGCCATACTGCCGGAGCCCGAGGTGAGCGAGGACATCGAGATCAACCGCAATGAACTGCGCATCGACACCTTTCGCGCGTCGGGCGCCGGCGGTCAACATGTCAACAAAACCGACTCGGCCATTCGCCTGACGCATATCCCGACAGGCATTGTCGTCGAGTGTCAGGATGAGCGCTCGCAGCACAAGAACCGCGCCAAAGCCATGGCTCTGCTCCAGGCGCGCCTGAACGATGCCGCCAGGCAAAAGCAGGAGGCCGAGCAGGCCGAGTCGCGGCGCAACCTGGTGGGCTCCGGGGATCGTTCCGAGCGTATCCGGACCTACAATTTTCCTCAGGGACGGGTGACCGACCACCGGATTGGCCTGACCCTGTACAAACTGAGTGAAGTCATGGAAGGCGAGCTTGGCGCGATCATCGAACCGCTGATGCAGGAATATCAAGCCGATCAGCTTGCCGCTTTGGGCGAGGCCTGAGCTATGGAGCGCCGCACCATTGGCGACTGCCTGCGCCAGCCGCTGCTGACTTCCGGTCATCCCAGTGCGCCCGGCCGACTGGACCTGGAGCTGCTGCTGGCCAGCGTCACCGGCCGGAACCGCGGTTTTGTCCTGGCACACCCGGAGTACCTGCTCAGTTACAACGAGTCGCGTCTCTATCACCAATTGCTTGAGCGACGCCTGCAAGGCGAGCCGCTGGCCTACATTTTGGGCTATCGAGAATTCTGGGGCCTGACGCTGAAGGTCACGCCGGCAGTTCTGATTCCACGACCAGACACCGAGCTGCTCGTCGAGCAGGCGCTGGCACACTGGCCGGAGCAATCCCGGGCGGTTACCGTCCTGGAGCTGGGCACGGGTTCTGGGGCCATCGCGCTGGCCCTGGCCAGCGAACACCCGGAAGCGCAGATCACCGCCAGCGATCTGTCCACCGCCGCCCTCGCTGTGGCACGTCAGAATGCTGCCAACCTTGGGCTGCGCGTGCGCTTCGTACACAGTGACTGGTTCGACGCCATCAGCGGGCGCTTCGATCTGATCCTGTCCAACCCACCCTATGTCGCCGTCGATGACCCACATCTGCGGGATCCGGCCCTGCAGCATGAACCCAGAATGGCGCTGCAGGCGGGGCCGCGCGGTTTGAATGCCATCGCCCGGATTATTCGTGAGGCGCCGGACCATCTGCGGCCAGACGGGTTGCTGCTCCTGGAGCACGGTCATGACCAGGGTGCTGCAGTCCGGCAACTGTTGGCCAACAAGGGCTATCAAAACATCCAGACCCTGCAGGATCTTGGCAACAGCGATCGCGTTACGCTGGGGTGCTGGCCGGGTGCCGAACGACACACTGAAGACGGCGCCCTGCCCAAGAGCTGGACATCGTCCTGACCGGACAGAAACGGGGAGGATCAACGATGGATGACCATCAGCTGCTCAGGTACAGCCGGCAGATTATGCTGCCGCAGATCGACATCGCCGGGCAGGAACGTCTGCTTGGGTCTCATGTATTGATTCTGGGTGTCGGCGGACTGGGCGCGCCAGCTGCGCTGTATCTCGCGGCGGCCGGTGTCGGCCGTCTCACGCTGGTCGACGATGATGCGGTTGAGCTGAGCAATCTGCAGCGACAGATCATCCACCAGCAGGCCAGCATCGGCCAGCCCAAAGTGCACTCTGCCAGAGAGACGCTGCTGCGCCTGAATCCGGACGTACAGGTCGAAGCCAAACATCAGCGACTCAATGCCGATGCCATGGAAGCCGTGCTGCAGAACGTGGATCTGGTGGTCGATGCCACCGACAATTTCAGCAGCCGCTTCGCCTTGAATCACGCCTGCTTCAAGCTTGGAATTCCGCTGGTCTCTGGCGCTGCGATTGGATTCGAGGGCCAGGTGGCTGTCTTTGATCCACGCCAGCCGGACGCGCCCTGCTATCGCTGTCTGTACAGTGCGGGGGATGACGCCGCACTGAACTGCGCCGAGAACGGTGTGGCGGCGCCGCTTGTCGGTGTCATCGGCGCCCTTCAGGCCATGGAAGCCATGAAAGTCCTTTGTGCGACCGGTACATCACTGGCGGGATACGTGCTGTATTACGACGGACTGGCCGGTCAGTGGCACCGGATGCGCCTGAAACGTCGGCCGGCCTGCCCGGAGCATGGATAACAGATTGCGGCTAACCGAACTGCGCCATCGCATCGGTTTCCCAGCGCCAGTCAGTGCCCAGCTCGGCCGCAATCTGATTAACCAACGGTACCTTTAGGTCGGCCAGTGCGACCTGCGGCTGCCAGGACGTGACCTGCACAACCTGCATGCCTTGCAGGCCGCAAGGATTGATGCGCGAGAAAGGCTCCAGGTCCATGTCCACATTCAGCGCCAGACCGTGATAGCTGCAGCCCCGGCTGATGCGCAGCCCCAGCGACGCAATTTTTGCGCCGTCTACGTAGACACCCGGTGCATCCGGTCGGCCCGCAGCGTCAATGCCATACTCGCTCAGCAGCGTCACGACACTGCGCTCAATCAGCCCCACCAGCGCCTTGGGCCCCAAACCGTAGCGCCTGAGATCCAGCAGCACGTAAGCCACCAGCTGGCCAGGGCCGTGATAGGTGACCTGCCCACCTCTGTCGGTCTGCACGACAGCGATGTCACCGGGCATCAGCAGGTGTTCAGCACGGCCAGCACGGCCCTGGGTAAACACCGGATCATGCTCGGTCAGCCAGATGTAGTCGGGCGCGTCTGGCTTGCGGCTAAGGTTGTATTCCTGCATGGCGGCATACACCGGCGCGTAACGGGTACGACCCAGGTCACGAACCAGCAGCGAGCGTGCCATCAAAGCACCATCCGGACCCGCGCATAGCTGCGCAGACTCTCATGCAGGCGCTTCAACTGCGGCTCTCCGGTCGCGCGGATCCACAAGGTGACTGAGCAGAAGTTGCCTTTGTCGCTATAACGCACATGCATCTTGTCGCTGTCGACTTCGGGTGCATGTGCCCGGGTTAACGCCAAAACACGATCGGCAAAGCCGTGTTGATAGTCCCCGATGACCTTGATCATGTAGTCATCGCAGGGGAATTCTATCTTTGGCGGGCCGCCTCCACTCATCTGAACAACTCTCGGAAGAACAGAACAACGCTGTGCCACAAACGCTTGAAGAACCCGGCTTCGGTCACCGGCTCCAGCGCGACCAGCGGTGCCTCATAAACCAGGTCGTCACCCAGTTTGACACGCAACATGCCCAGCTGTTCACCCTCGTCAATGGGCGCCCGCAGTACCCGCTGCTGCTCGATCTCAGCTTCGAGATCCCCATAGTGCCCGCGTGGAATGGTGATATACGCAGCTTCTGCCAACCCAAGGCCAACCTCACCAGCCTGACCACGCCAGACATCGGACACCCGCAGGCGCTCACCGGCACCATAGAGGCGACGTGTCTCGTAGTAGCGGAAACCATAGGACAGCAGCTTGTTGCTCTCCCGCATCCGGGCTTCATCACTGCTCGTACCCATGACGATGGACACCAGACGCATGCCATCACGCTCAGCAGACGCGACCAGACAGTAGCCAGCTTCTGTGGTGTGCCCGGTTTTCATGCCGTCAACCGAGCGGTCACGCCACAACAGGCGATTTCGATTGGGCTGCTGAATGTCGTTGTAGGTGAACGACCGTTCCGAATACATCGCGTAGTGGTCTGGAAACTCGGTAATCAGCGCACGTGCCACCTTGGCCAAATCCCTGGGTGTGGTCACATGCCCTTCAGCAGGCAGTCCTGTCGAGTTCAGATAGAAGGTATCCGTCATGCCGAGTTGCTGCGCCTGCTGGTTCATCATGTTGGCGAAGGCGTCTTCACTTCCGGCAATGTGTTCGGCAATGGCCACGCTCGCATCATTGCCAGACTGAATGATCATGCCACGCAGCAAGTCTTCAAAGCGGACGGTAGTGCCTTCCTGAATGAACATGCGGGAACCGGGCGTACGCCAGGCCGCGACACTGATCCGCACCTCATCATCATGGCTGATGCGACCCGCTGCCAGTTCACGGGCGGCGAGGTAGCTGGTCATGATCTTGGTCAGGCTGGCAGGCGGCAACGGTTCGTCAATGTTGTGC
Organism: Pseudomonadales bacterium; assembly: GCA_007128525.1. Classification (GTDB taxonomy): domain Bacteria; phylum Pseudomonadota; class Gammaproteobacteria; order Pseudomonadales; family Azotimanducaceae; genus SKXG01. The sequence continues at coordinate 7,376 of SKXG01000018.1, forward strand.
GCGGCAATCACATGATTGGTGTGGGCATCGATCAACAGATAGCCACTGGCCTGAACATCCGGCGGCGGTGGAATCAGCGCCTGCGCCCGCAAGCCTGCCGGCAGAACGATCGCCAACGTCAGGGCACACAGAACCGCAGTCATTCCTTGAGTGAGCGTTTTCGCCACAGCTCCGTATCGCATCAATTGCACATTCATTCCTGTAAAGAAGAGTTAGGGCACCCGAATCAGGTGGGGTCTGGCATGGTTTTCAGCGACCAGCAGGTCCTGTATCCGCGAGGCTTCGGCCATGTGCCGGATCGGTCCGATCCACACCCGGAACAGTCCATCCTCACTGGGATCCCGCACCTGCACGTTGTTGTCTCCGTCGTCAATCAGGGCGAGCAGCGACTGCTTCAGCCGATTCGCCGCGCTCTGCTCGGAAAATGCACCGGCCTGCAGATACATCATCGGCTCTGGCCGCGTGGCATTGGCGCTGGTCGGGCCCTCAGGCCGGACAGGCGGCGGCGCCGGTATCGGCGTGCGCGATCGGCCCGGCTCGGCAGGCGGTGCGAGCATCTCTACGCGCACGGGCGCAGTGCCCTGCTGCACAAAGTCCAGGCGCACGGCCGCCGCAAAAGACAGATCGATTGTCCGAGCATCATGGAAGGGGCCACGGTCGTTGACGCGGACGACAACGCTGCGGCCATTGTCGAGATTCGTCACTCGAACATAGCTGGGCAGCGGCAGGCTGCGATGCGCCGCCGTCAGCTGGTACATGTCATAGGGCTCCCCACTGGATGTGGGCCGCCCGTGAAACTTCGCGCCATACCAGGACGCCACACCTTCCGAACGATAACCTTCGGCATCGGCCATCACTTCGTAGGTCTGCCCCCAGACTTCGTACGGGCTGTGATTGCCGTAGCGCGCCAACGGCTCCTGACGCGGCTCAGGGTCTGGCAGCAACGCCAAATCTGCAGGCACGTAAGTCGGCGCACGATCTTGTTCACGATCTGTCGACGGCCTTGACGCGTCACCTGGCTGGGACGCGCAGCCAGCCAGTGTCAGCACACCGGTCAGCACCACCAGCACCACCAGCACCAACGACCGGTTCATTGGCAGACTCCGTAGGGCGCTTCGTTACCGGCACGGGCCGCTTCAATGGCAGCCGCCAGCTGATACACCGCCAGCGCATACATGCTGCTGCGGTTGTAGCGAGTGATGACGTAGAAATTCTGCAGGCCGAGCCAGATTTCCCGCCCTGACGCCAGCTCCTTCTCAACCAGCGCTGCACGCTGCCCGTCAGCCACTTCGGTGGAAATATTCAGACCGGCCAAACGCAGATCGGCAACCCGATGCGGCAGAGTCAGACCATTGTTCAGCAGCGCCTCATCAATGCTGCCATTGTCTGCCACACGCAGCGCGACAGGCTCACCGTCCTGCCAGCCATGAACACCGAGATAATTCGCAACACTGCCAATTGCATCGGTTCGATTGTCCCAGATGTCACGCACGCCGCTGCCATCAAAGTCCACCGCGTAGGCGCGGTAACTCGATGGAATAAACTGGCCATAGCCCATGGCGCCGGCATAGGATCCGTACAGGCTCCGAGGATCCTTGCCTTCTTCCTCTGCCAGCACCAGAAACTCTTTCAGCTCACGCCGGAAGAACGCCGAACGGGGTGGATAATCGAACGCCAGCGTAGACAGCGCATCCAGCACACGATGCCGGCCCTTGTGCCGGCCATACAGGGTTTCCACGCCAATAATGGCCACAACCATGGATGCTGATACGCCGTAGGTCTCTTCCGCGCGTGTCAGCGCTGCAGCATTCTCTTCCCAGAACTCAACGCCCTGTGTCACACGGGATGATGTCAGGAAGATACAGCGGTAGTCGTACCAGGGCCGGACACGTTCGGCCGGACGGGCAATGGACTCCAGAATGCTGTCGCTGCGCTCAGCATCCGCAAACAGCTCGCGCAAGGCATCGGCATTGAAGCCATGCTCTGCCACCATCTCGGCAATGAAGACCCGCACCTCATCACGATCCGCATAGGATGTTGCGCTCACCAGGCCTGGCAACAGGAGCAACCCGATAACGACACTACAGCGTATGACGCTCTGCCTTGCTGTTGCCAGCCACGATTTAACGATCACGGTTTACCACCCACGGTGCGTATGGATAGACATCAGGATGCCGAATCCGGCAAGCAATGTAATTGCCGATGTACCGCCGTAGCTGATCAGGGGAAGCGGCACCCCGACCACAGGCAGCAGTCCGGCGACCATCGCGATATTAACAAAAACATACACGAAGAAGGTCAAAGTCACAGCACCGGCAACGAGTCGACCAAAGGTACTCGGTGCATGTGTCGCAATGTACAGACAACGCGCGATGATCAGCAGGTACAACAGCAACAGCACGCTGATACCGATCAGACCAAGCTCTTCGGCAACGACAGCAATGATGAAGTCGGTTTGACTCTCAGGCAGAAAGTCGAGATGCGACTGGGTGCCTTGAAACAGCCCTTTCCCCGTCAGGCCGCCCGAGCCGATGGCCGTCTTCGACTGAATAATGTTCCAGCCGGCACCGAGCGGGTCACGCTCCGGATCAAACAGCGTCAGCACGCGCTGGCGCTGATAATCGTGCATCGCCATCCACAGCGCCGGCAACGCCGCCATCGCTACCGCGCCTGCACCAAGTATCCATCGCCACTGCAGGCCCGCCAGAAAAATCACCGTCAGACCAGCTGCCGTGACCAGAATCGCCGTACCCAGATCGGGTTGCATCGCAATCAGCATCGACGGCAACGCCAGGATCAGCAAGGCCACACACAAGTAGCGAAAGCGTGGGGGTAGCGGCCTGTCGTTCAGATACCAGGCAATGGTCATGGGCACGGCAAGCTTGAGCAGCTCGGAGGGTTGAAAGCGCGGCAGGCCTGGCAGGTCAAGCCAACGCTGGGCACCTTTGACACTGACCCCCATAAAGAGGACCAGTACCAGCAGGCCAATACCCAACACGTAGAACCACGGCGACCAGCGCAGGAAGAAACGCGGCTCCAGCTGCGCCGCGACCAGCATGACAACCAACGCCAGTCCGAGCCGCATCAGCTGGGTGTTGAAGGCAGCCTGATTTTGTTCCAGCGCGCTGTACAGAACGACCAGGCCGAAGCCGATCACTGACAGCAGCAGCAACAACAGCCAGGGGTCCAGATGGACACGTACCAGACGGCGAGGGCCGCCCAGGCGGTTCCACTGCGGTAGGGATCGGACAAAGTCCTGACTGCTCATCGCTTTGCAATCTGTGGCGTCAGATAGGCATCAATGACGGCGCGCGCAACTGGCCCGGCAACACTGCTGCCGCCGCCACCGTTCTCGACAATGACGGCCAGGGCAATCTGGGGATCATCCGCCGGCGCGAAGGCGATGAACCACGCATGCTTGCGCTCGAACTCCGACAGCTCATCCTCGTCGTATCGCTCGCCCTGACGGATCTCGACCACTTGTGCCGTGCCTGACTTGCCAGCCATGCGATAGGCAATGTTGCGGCCGATGTGAAACCAAGCCGTGCCGTTTTGCTGATAACCACGATCGCCACGATGCACGACGTCTGCCATCGCATCCACCATCCGCTCCCAATCCGCAGCCGATGGTCCCTCAACCGGTGCCGGATCTTCCGCCAGGTCCAGCTCTACCAGTGGATCCTCGGCAGAAGCCAGCATGCGCGGCCGGACCCAGTTGCCCCGATTGGCGATCACAGCGGTCATGGTCGCAAGCTGCAACGGCGTCACCAGCATGTCGCCCTGGCCGATACTGATGTTCAGATTGTCACCTGGATACCAGGGTTCATTGCGCGTCTGACGTTTCCACTCCCGATTGGGCAACACACCACGACCTTGTTGCGGGATGTCTGCAGCAGTGGCCTGACCGAGGCCAAACTGGGCCAGGAAGCCGGACAAATCATCGATATCCATGCGGCTGGCCAGCTCGTAGAAATACACGTTGGACGACCGGTAGATCGCCCGGTTCAGGTCGGTAATGCCCTGGCCACCGGCGTTGCCCGGACGCCAGCTCCAGTCACGGTAGATGCGCTGCTGGCCCGGCAATTGAAACCAGCCGCGATCGTTCATGGTTCGCTGCCAGTCGGTCTTGCCCAGACTGATGCCAGCCAGTCCAATTGCCGGCTTGATCGTCGAGCCCGGCGCATAGCGGCCATTGATGGCCCGGTTGAACATCGGCGTCAGACGCGACTCGGTCAGTGTCCGGTACTGCGCCTGACTCATGCCGGTGACAAAGAGGTTGGGATCATACGAAGGGGTACTGACCATCGCGAGCACACCGCCCGACGACGGGTCCAGCGCCACAATAGCACCCCGCCGGTCGCCCAGTGCTGCCGTTGCAGCACGCTGCAGGCGGCTGTCGAGGTGCAGCCGGATGTTGCGGCCTGCAGTGGGTGGCTGCGTCTCAAGCACCTTGCGAACGCGGCCCCGGGCATCGATCTCAACTTTCTCGTAGCCGACCTGCCCGTGCAGCGTGTTTTCATAGTACTGCTCAACGCCCTGCCGGCCTACAAACTGCGTGCCGCTGTATCGGCTCGCATCGAGCCTGGGCAAATCCGCTTCCGAGATGCGCCGGACCGAGCCTATGGCATGCGCCATCATCGGACCTTGCGGATAGTGACGAACCAGCTGCGCCTCGACTTCCACCCCAGGGAGCCGAAATCGGTTGACTGCCAGCCGGGCAATCTCTTCCTCACTAAGTACCGTTTTTAATGGAATGGGTTCAAAAGGCCGCCGTCGACGCTGATAGCGTTCGACAAAGTTCTCGATCTCACGGTCACTCAGGTCGATCAGTTCGGCGAGTTCTTCCAGACGCTGCGGCAGGTTGCCCACACGCTCGCCGACAATCGACAAGGTAAACACCGGCCGGTTCTCCGCCAGCAACTCGCCGTTGCGATCGAAAATCAGGCCACGGGGCGGCGCTACCGGCCGGACTTGAATTCGGTTCTTGTCAGACCGCGTTTGATAGAGGTCATACTCCAGTACCTGCAACTGGAACATCCGCGCGAACAGGCCGGCAAAGGCCAGCAACACCAGCAGCAGCAATAGCAGTGCCCGCGCACTGAACTGGCGCTGCTCAGCACTCGGGTCTTTGATCTGTCGCTGTGTATTCATGCTGGAGTGATCGTCCGTGTCTCAGCATACCGGGCGTTCAGAGCAGCGCTCAGTGTCGATGGTAGGGATGTCCGTTGAGCAGCGTCCACGCCCGATAGATCTGCTCGGCCACCAGGACGCGGACCAGTGCATGCGGCAGTGTCAGAGCCGACAGTGACCAGCG
>SKXG01000209.1 GCA_007128525.1 Pseudomonadales bacterium
TGGGCGGAGGATGTATCCATTTGCCTCATTTGGGTCAGTGACGACGAGCCGATATTGTTCTATTTCCGCAGCCCAATACGCGAGTATGTCTGTCAGGCCATCACCGACACCTACCACACGACTGCCATCAATTACGCCAGCTGCCTGCATAACACGTCTTACCATAGCTGGTGACGGCTTTTGATCCATCAATACGTGCGGCGATAGTGTCAACTCTGAATCAACCCCAAGTGCCCGTGCGACACCTTGCACGTACTGTTCGTCTGGGTTATTTGATACAATTGCCAACTGCATACCGCGCTTTGCCACATCTTGCGCAAACCGCTCTGCCTCTGCCGAAACAGGCCCCTTCTGCACAGCGAACTCCAATCCGACCTTAAAGCTACTGTCAACGTCGGTGACATTCCCGGTATCGATCAACCGATTGCCGTCAGGTCTCGCTTCTGGACGGTCCCTAAACCGCAGCGTTGTGTAGTCCTGACGGTCTTCATACGCTGCCGAAATGCCCAGGTGCAGCAGGGCATCACCTGCAATCCGTGGCGCCATGACAAAACGTGCCGCCGCACCGATCGGCATATCTCCATCCTGGCGTCCCCCGATACTTCGGCCATAGACCATAGTCTGGAAGATCATCGGCCCGTTGCTGACGTCGTAACCAACTCCAAGACGTCGCGAGTCCGCTACGATATTGCTATTCGATGCTCTCTCGATAAAGGTCATGTTGTTCGAACTGGTCAGCTCGTTCAGCCCCATCGGAACCTTGAACTGGCCAATTCTCAAAGATCCCGGGCCAAAGGAGCGCTGCAACCAGACGTCATTTGCCGAAACGCCATTCTCGCCAAAATCGTACTCGATCTGACCGGACCAGGTATCGTTCAGGCTCCCACTGACACCGATCCTGGTCCGGCGATTGGTAAAGCCATTGGACAAAGGAACCCTGTCCTCGTCATAGACTGCAGCATCCAGGTGGAATCGACCTCGCAGATTCATGTCAGCAGCAAGCACCGGCAGCGTTGCTGATGCGGCCAGGCCGCCAAAGAGCATGGCTAAGCCAGCCCGGCTAAGATCTTTCATCGGCATATCTCTCTCCAATTGACAAGTTTTCGCTCTGATTATTGGTGACCTTCAGCGGGGGCTCATCACAGCGCCCGGCTAACTCAGTCCCGAGAAATTTACGTGCCTGAAGTGACAAAGGCATGAACGTTCTATCTCTGTTTTATGACCAGAGACACCCTGAGTCCGCCGCAATCAATCACCTATCCTTGCATCAACTCTTGGCTTTCGGCTCGAACCCGCCAATATTACTGTGCCGCACATCGACCCCTTCGACCAGGTAAATGACATACTCGCAAATATTACGCGCTCGATCACCAATCCGCTCCAGCGAGCGCGTGGCCCACATCACGTTCAGAACCCTGGGTATGGACTTGGGGTCTTCCATCATATGCGTTGCAAGCTGCCTCATTAAAGCCTCGTATTCCCTGTCCACATTGGCGTCCTGCCGCCAGACTTTTCTGGCCAGATCCACATCCATACTGCGCAGCGCCGTTGTGGCATCCCGGGTCATCTGAAGCACGGCCTGGCCCATATGTGCCAGCTCCGAGAAGCGGCGCTGCGGATCCTCCGATGGCGCCAGCGCCGCAGCCATGCGGCCAATACGAGAGGCCTCATCGCCCATCCGCTCAAGGTCGGTGATGGTCTTGATCATTGCCATCACAAACCGCAAGTCGCCAGCCGCCGGCTGACGCCGAGCAATGATCTCCGTACATTCGTCGTCTATGCGCAACTCCATCGCATTGATCTGGTCGTCTGCTGCGTCCACCTGTATCGCCGTTTCTGTATCGCCTTCCAACAAAGCCTGCATTGCAGACTCTATCTGCATCGCCACCATCTCGGCCATCTTCAGGACATCGTCAAAGACCCGCGTCAACTCTTCGTTAAAGTGGCTCGATATGTGGTGCGTTATACTGCGCTTGTCCATGATTACTCCAAAATCAACTGAAACGACCGGGCAGATCAGGTGTATACAGCACCTCAGCCGTATCGGCCCGTGATGTAGTCTTCCGTAGCCTTCTGCTTCGGATTTGTGAACAGGGCTTTGGTATCACCAAACTCAATAAGCTCACCAAGATACATGTAGGCGGTGTAATCCGAGACCCGGGCGGCCTGCTGCATGTTGTGAGTGACGATGACGATCGTGTACTCTTCCTTGAGCTCATAGATCAGCTCCTCAATCTTTGCCGTCGAGATCGGATCCAGCGCCGAGGCTGGCTCATCAAGAAGAATCACTTCTGGACTGATCGCTACGGCCCGGGCTATAACAAGCCGCTGCTGCTGACCGCCAGACAGCCCAAAGGCATTTTCCTGCAGGCGATCCTTCACCTCATCCCAAAGCGCTGCACGCTGCAGCGACCGCTCTACGACTTCATCAAGCACAGCACGATTGCGAACACCCTGCAGGCGCAAGCCATAGGCGACATTTTCATAGATCGACTTGGGAAAGGGGTTGGGCTTCTGGAATACCATGCCGACTCGCCTTCTAAGCTCAGCAACATCGACGCCTCTGCCGTAAATGTCATCACCATCAAGCAGGATCTTACCTTCGATCCGGCAGATATCGATGGTGTCATTCATTCGATTAAAGCAGCGCAGGAGCGTCGACTTCCCACAGCCGGAGGGACCAATAAAGGCTGTCACGCGCTTCGCGGGGATATGCAAACTGACGCTCTTCAAGGCGCGATCATCACCGTAGTAGAGGTCCAGGTTCTGCACATCAAGACAAATCGACTCGGATTCAAGGTCGAAGTCCTGGCGAGTGTCAGCGAATATCCCCGATCCGAGAGCGTGCGTCCGCTCACCGTCTCGCCTGCCTGCGCTGTTGTGTTCTTTCTCGGTCATCTGCTTCTCTACTCTCTGATGCATGGTGCGTTCAGAAGTGTCCAAATCACTCATCTCAGTCCCCTTGGCTCTTGTACTTCTCTCGCAGGTGATTGCGTATGCCAACCGCTGCCAGATTCAGCGCCACGATCAGGAACACCAGTATCAAGGCGGTCGCGTATACCAAGGGTCGCGCGGCCTCCACGTTCGGACTCTGAAAACCGACGTCGAAGATATGGTAGCCCAGGTGCATGATCGGACGCTCCAGGTGTACGAACGGAGCAACCCCATCGACCGGCAGCGCCGGTGCCAGCTTCACCACACCAACCAACATCAACGGTGCCACTTCGCCCGCCGCCCTGGCGATAGCAAGGATCAATCCCGTCATCATGGCTGGCGTTGCCAGCGGCACCACCACCTTCCATAAGGTCTCTGCCTTGGTCGCGCCCAACGCCAGACTGCCATCCCGGATGGTGCGTGGAATGCGCGCGAGGCCCTCTTCTGTTGCCACTATCACCACCGGAAGTGTCAGCAGCGCCAGCGTCAGCGACGCCCAAAACACACCCGGCGTCCCGAAAGTCGGTGAAGGCAA
>SKXG01000223.1 GCA_007128525.1 Pseudomonadales bacterium
AAGTCGAGACTTTGAAGTCAGGCTCCTTCAGGATGCCCTGCAACAGGCGCAGTTCAATCAAAGACGTGCCGCCGAGCTGCTCGGCTTGAGCTACCATCAACTGCGCGGCTACCTGCGCAAGTACGAACTGCTCAAAAGCAACTGATGCCTGCTGCTACGCAGCGGGCACGCAAGCCGTGTCTTCCAGGCGCCAGTATCGCCCGGTTCCGCGCAGATGCAAAAAACAGCGGTCGTTCTGATGCAGGAGTTCAAATACCATCGGCCCGGACATCTCACGCCCCTGGATCAGGCGGCCCTCGTCGTCTCTGTGCGGGTAGCGCTCAATGGCCAGAACATGTGTTGTTCTAAGCGCATCGGATGCCAGCATGACATCAGGCCCAGCTGACTGCGCGACGATGTCGCGCACTTCGCTGATGTCCTGCTGCTCTGCGTGGAGCCAGGCCGGTTCCAGCGCGCCGGGAGGTCGCAGGTGGTCCGCCTCCGGACTCTGACAGCCAGGCAGTATCAGCAGCAGCATGATGCCAGTTACACCAATTCGTAGTGCACGCCACATCGTCAAAGTCTCTCGTCAGGGAATAGAATTCGTTCCTGCAGCCAGCGCGGCGCCGGCGCAAACGCGTCCTCAGACTGCACCATCCGGCCAATGCCGGTTACGCCCTCGGCGTGCGACAGCATGTCGATCTGTGCATCATGACAACTGTCGGTTTGCATATAGTTCAGTGCCACAGCCAGACGCCCTTCCGCCGGATTACCAAGCGGCCGACTCAGATCATCGGCCGCACTGCAGCCAGGCAAAGGAACACCGGGGATGCCATGGGCATCTTCAGGAATGAATCCGTCGTCATAGCCACCAAATCCCTGGTCATTGACCGTTCGGAAGTGGGTGGCGAAGTAGGTGGTTCCACAGTTGCTGGTCGGATAAAAGCCGAAGGGCTTGCCACAGGTGCCGGCGCCAAACAGTAGCACGTCGATGTCGATGCCGGTCAAGGCGTTGATGATCGACTCACTGGCCGAACAGGTCGAAGCCCCGGACAGCACGAAGACGCGAGGCAGATCCAGCGAAGGCAGTGATTGACCAGATGACATCGCACCGAGGCCGAGCGTCTCATCGATAAAGGAGATGGGCCTATTCGGGGCATCGGTAAACGGATTAATGGTCGTGTGCTTGTCGTTGAACTGCAGCGACTCAAAAGCCCGGTTGTTCGTCGCATCGGGTCCGGCAATCATATAAGCCAACTGACTGGCAATGGCGAGACTGCCACCACCGTTATAGCGCAGGTCCAGAACCAGTTCGTCAACGCCGGCCTGCTGGAGGTCCGAAATGGCATTGAACAGTGCGGCTTCAGCCGGCGCAATGTGGCTGTTAAATAGGATGTAACCGACCTGCACATCACCGACGTCCAGCACGGTATCGACCAGGACCGGCGACGATGTAACGGTCTCCGCCGTCAGCGTCACCGTTTGGTTACCGCCGGCAGATGTCGCAAAGTTAAAGTCAAAAGCCGTGTTGGCCTCTCCACTCAGCGCACGGTTGATCATGTTTGCCTGCGCCGACGTCACCGATCCTGACAGTGACACGCCGTTGATCGCCAGCACCTCATCGCCCCGCTGCAACCTGCCCCAACCACGGTCTATATCACCCGGGGAACCAGGCTCGACATAGGCAATGAACACTTGCGGAAAGTCGATCAGCCACCGGATGCCATAACCGACGGACGCCCCGGCCTGCGACTGCTGCTGCCACTGCGCCGTCGGCATGTGGAAATAGAACTCGTCGAAGTCCGGCCGCATGGCCATGAAGTATTGCGTCGGGGAGTCATGGTCGTTCGGATTCAAATCGGGAATCTGGTTGTAGAACAGGTATCGGTCATTCATCCAGGCACGCAGAAAGTGATTCTCGGCAAGGGTCGAGCCTGGCTGGTCCGGATAAGGCTCACCAGTATTCGGATTCGACCCAATCCGCGGTGCTTCACACCGATGCTGGAAGGTGTCAAAAGACAAGTATTGTCCGGGAACATAGGCCAGGTCGCGCGCAGTGCTGCTACTGCTGGATCCACCACAGCCGGTAACCAAAACAGTGCTGACAGCCGCCAACAGCGACAAAGAAACCACCCGGCGCCTGATTCCTCCAGGCCTGTATGCGACACATCGAACCATCACCGTGCCTCCCACACGACAGCCCTTTAACCGCCGCGGTCAAAGGCGACTCTGACAATATCAGCTGATGATGGATTGGCAATTGGCTCGGTCAACCAATTTCTGCCGTCAAGCCGACTTAACTGCGGTCCGGGCGACCGCCGCCTTCCCGTAATACGGCGCGGACCTTCGCGGCCAGTTCCTGGCGCCGGAAAGGTTTGTTCAAAAGGTGTACACCCCGATCCAGTCGGCCATGGTGCACGATGGCATTCTCGGTATAACCGGACGTAAACAGTACCGGCAGATCAGGATTGAGATCCCAGGCTGCTTCCGCAAGCTCCCGGCCATTGACCCCTCCGGGCATGACGACATCCGTGAACAACAGGTCATAATCCTGATACCGGCGCAGCGTCTCAAGTGCGACCACGCCATTGGGGACGGCAGTGACACGATAACCCAAACTGCGCAGCTGATCCTCTATGTGCGCACGAACCAATTCATCGTCCTCGACCAGAAGAATCCGTTCAGCGCCCGACTCCAGAGGCCGGGCTTGCTCACTGGCGTGCACTTCAGCCGGCACATCTGCACGCGGCAGATACAGCTTGACGACAGTGCCATGACCGGACTCTGTGTAAATCTTGGCATGACCACCAGACTGTTTGGTAAAGCCGAAAACCATACTGAGGCCGAGACCACTGCCCTTACCAACTTCCTTGGTGGTGAAGAAGGGTTCAAATGCACGTCGCGCCACCTCTTCGGCCATGCCACTACCAGTGTCCGAAACCGCTATCATCACGTACTGGCCGGGTTCCACTTCGTCGTGCAGCGCGACGTAACGGTCATCGAGATGGACATTCGCTGTCTCAATGGTCATGCGACCACCCTGCGGCATCGCATCGCGGGCATTGAGGGCAAGATTCAGGATCGCTGACTCAAGTTGTGCCGAATCGACCAACGCCTGCCACAACCCTCCGCCACGAACCACTTCAATATCGATATCGGCATCAAGCGTGTGACGCAGCAAGGCGTCCATGTCACCGATCAGACGATTGATGTCGGTCGCTGCCGGTTTCAACGGCTGTTTGCGCGCAAACGCCAACAGCCCTTTGGTCAAGTCGGCTCCCCGCTCAGCTGCACTTCGCGTCATTTCTGCCACCACGCGCAGCCGATGATCATCCGGCAGCTGATCGAGGAGTATCTCGGCACTACCCAGAATGACAGTCAGGAGATTGTTGAAGTCGTGCGCAACCCCCCCGGCCAATCGGCCGACGGATTCCAGCTTTTGAGCCTGCACGAGTTGCTCGCCCAACGCTTCCCGTTCCCGCTCGGC
>SKXG01000180.1 GCA_007128525.1 Pseudomonadales bacterium
AGCATCCAGGCGGCGCTGGCCGGGGCGACGTCAGTGCTGGCGGTCGATGCCAGTGCCGGGGCCGTCGAAGCGGTGCGCGTAAACGCGGCATTGAATGGTGTGGCGGATCGCGTAGACGCGGTGCGCTCTGATGTCAGTCAGTTTCTGACACAGTGCGATGAACGCTATGACTGGGTCATTCTCGACCCGCCGTCACTGGTGCCGCGGCGCAAAGACCTTCCCAAGGCGCAAAACCACTACCGCCTTCTGAACCGGTTGGCACTTGGCCGAGTGGCGGACCAGGGTGTCTTCGTCAGCTGTTCCTGTTCGGCGTTGCTGGATGAAGCCGCGCATCTGGCGCTGATCCGCGCCGCTGCACGCCAGTCCCATACCGCTTTGAGCCTGATCGGCCGTGGCTCATTGCCGGTCGATCACCCGGTACACACGATGTTGCCGGACAGCGCCTACCTGAAGTGCTGGTACTTTCGGGTCAGCCACCATTGATTCAGTCTGCGTTTAGTCTTGGCATCGATAGGTGCGGGCCATGAAATCCGAGCCCATGGGCTGGAATCTGTCTTTGCTGAAAGGCCGACGCCTGTGGAACAATCAACCGGGAATATGCCCGGCTCCCAAGCCGGCTGACAACGAGGGTGTACCGTGATTGACGCCGATGGCTTCCGGCCCAACGTAGGCATCGTCCTGGCAAACGCCCGGGGCCAGGTGCTTTGGGCCAGGCGCATCGGCCAGGATGCCTGGCAGTTTCCACAAGGGGGCATCAATCAGAACGAATCACCAGAGCAGGCGCTGTTTCGTGAGCTTGAGGAGGAAGTCGGGCTCTCGCGGCACTGTGTTGAGATCCTGGCTTGTACCAGCGGCTGGTTGCACTATCGGCTGCCGCGGCGTCTGAGACGCTACAACTCGGATCCGGATTTCAAAGGGCAGAAGCAGAAGTGGTTTCTGCTCAGAATGCTGGCGCAGGATCGGGAAGTCTGTGTTGATAAAGGCCCCAAACCAGAGTTCGACGACTGGCGCTGGGTCAGTTACTGGTACCCCGTGGGTCAGGTGGTCAGGTTCAAGCGTGATGTCTATCGGCGGGCTTTGAAAGAGCTGGCGCCGTCACTGGTGGTCATGGACACAGCAGATGCTTGAAACCCTCAGGTACATCGTTCAGGACGTCAATGCCGCGTCCAACTTTCGTCGCGCGCTGGACATCATCGTCAGCCGCGTGCGCGAAGCCATGGGTACCGAAGTCTGCAGTGTGTACATGGTGGACCAGAGTGGCGAGCGCTACCTGTTCGTGGCGACTGAAGGCCTGAATCAGAGCGCGGTTGGTCAGCTGTCGCTGGAACGAGGCCAGGGGCTTGTGACCCTGGTCGGCACTCGGGCAGAGCCGGTCAATCTTGAAGATGCGACAACGCATCCAAAATTCCACTATCTGCCGGAGATTGGAGAGGAGCCCTTCCACGCCTTTCTCGGTGTGCCCATCATCCATCACCGCAAGGTGCTTGGTGTGCTGGTGGTGCAGCAGCGGGCACGACGCAAGTTCGACGAGAGCGAAGAGGCCTTCCTGGTCACGCTGTCTGCGCAGCTTGCCGGCGTGATCGCACACGCCCGAGCCACCGGTGATCTTGCCGACCATACGGATCCAATCGGCGAGCGTGCCGATACCTGCTTTACCGGCGTGCCTGGCAGCCCCGGCATCATGTTTGGCACGGCCGTGGTGGTCCATCCAACCGCGCATCTGGAGTCCGTGCCGGACCGCGATGCGGAAGACATCATGGTCGAGCTGATGGTGTTTGATCGTGCCATCAAGTCGGTACGCCAAGACATTCAGCTCATCGGCGAGCAGCTTGCGTTGAACCTGCCGCGTGAAGAGCAGGCGTTGTTCGATGCCTACTTTCACATGCTCGATGACGATGCGCTGGCCGGAGAGATACGGGATTGCATTCGTGACGGGCAATGGGCGCAGGGGGCGGTGCGTCAGGTCATCCTGAGCCATGTGCGCCAGTTCGAGAAGATGACCGACTCCTATCTGCGGGAGCGGGCTGCCGACGTCCGTGAGCTGGGTCAGCGCGTGCTGGCGTATCTGCAGGACATTCGTCAGAAGAAGACCAATTTCCCGCAAAACTGCATTCTGGTTGGCGAGGAAGTGACCGCAGCGATGATGGCTGAGATTCCGGCAGAGAATCTGGCCGGCATTGTGTCGATGCGCGGCTCCGGCAGTTCGCATGTCGCCATCCTGGCGCGCGCGCTGGATATACCGACCGTAATGGGCGTGATGGATCTGCCGTTGTTTGCGCTCGAGGGTCGCCAGCTCATCGTCGATGGTTCCGGTGGCCAGATTTATGCCAACCCGTCGCGGGTGCTGGCCGCGCAGTTTCAGGAGCTGCTGGCGGAGGAGCAGGAATTCTCTGCTGAGCTCGAAGAGCTGCGCAACCTGCCGAGCATCACCAAGGACGGCCGGCGCATCCGGTTGTGGGTCAACATCGGTCTGACCGGTGACATCAGCCGTTCGCTGGACCTGGGCGCAGAGGGCGTGGGCCTGTTCCGCACTGAAGTCCCCTTCATGACCAAGGACCGGTTTCCGACAGAAGAAGAGCAGCGAGTGATCTACCGGGAACACATGCTGGCTTTCAATCCGCGACCGGTCACCATGCGCACACTGGACATCGGTGGGGACAAAGCCCTGTCCTATTTTCCGATTCACGAGGACAACCCCTTCCTCGGCTGGCGCGGTATACGGGTCACGCTCGATCATCCGGAGATCTTCATGGCGCAGGTCCGCGCCATGATCAAGGCCAGCACCGGCCTCAGCGGTGCTTTACGGATCATGCTGCCGATGATTTCCAGTCTGGCAGAGCTCGAAGAGGCTCAGGCGCTGATCGATCGTGCGCTGACTGAGGTGCGTGAGGAAGGCATACCGGTGTTGCGGCCCGAGGTTGGCGTGATGGTGGAAGTGCCCGCCGCCGTTTATCAGGCCCGGCTGTTGGCCAAGCGCGTCGACTTTCTGTCTGTGGGCTCGAACGACCTGACCCAATACATGCTGGCCGTCGATCGCAACAATCCTCGTGTTGCCAGCCTGTATCAGGAGCTGCATCCAGCCGTACTGCACGCGCTCAGAGAGGTGGCCAAAGCCGCCCATGGCGAACATAAGCCCGTTGGCATCTGCGGTGAGCTGGCAGGCACCCCGGCCGGTGCGGTGCTCTGTATGGCCATGGGATACGACGTACTGTCGATGAACGCGACCAATCTGCCCAAGGTCAAGTGGGTGATTCGCAACATCACCCTGCTGCAGTCACGGCGCATGCTGGCCCAGGTGCTGAAGATGCATCAGGCGGATGAGATACAGGCGTTCATGCGCGAGCAGCTGATCAAGGCGGGCCTGGCGCGCGCTGTACCCGGCCAGCGTACGTCCAGTGTCAACTGAGTGACCTGGTATCCAATGGCACCCGGGCTTGGGCGTGATCGCCCACCTGGCCAT
>SKXG01000184.1 GCA_007128525.1 Pseudomonadales bacterium
AATAAAGTGCGGATTGAGAAGACTGTCCTTGCTGTTGTAGGTCAGCGGCAGGCAGTCAGTGGTATAGATTTCTCCCCCTGCGGCGCGCAGCACGGCATGGGCCGCAGCCGTGTCCCACTCTGAGGTGGGCGCCAGGCGTGGATACAGGTCTGCCCCGCCACTGGCCAGCAGACAGATCTTCAGCGAGCTGCCTACAGCACGCTTCTCCAGCGCCGGATAATCCGCACTCAGGCGCCGCGCCAGCCCCTCAACCTGGTCGTTGGAATGACTGCGGCTGGCCACCATCACCGGTGCATCCTGCGGACAGCGTCTTACCTTGAGCGGCAGGGCCGACGCGCCCGGCCGGGTCAAATCCCGCCGCTCGGCCAGGCCCAGCGCCGCACAGCCGAGGTAGATATGCCGCCGCACCGGCACACCAACCACGCCGAACACCGGCCGGCCCTGATCCACCAGCGCAATGTTGACAGTGAACTCATCGTTGCGCTTGATAAATTCCTTGGTGCCATCGAGCGGGTCGACCAACCAGTAGGCCGGCCAGTTGCGGCGCTCGGAAATGGCACTGGCCGCCGACTCTTCCGACAGCACAGGCAACACCAGCGGCAGCTCCCCCAGGCGCTGTTCGATCAGCCGGTGCGCCGCTAGGTCAGCCTGCGTCAACGGCGAGTCATCGGCCTTTTCGGTAACGGAGAATCCCCGCTCATAAATGGTCATAATGGCGTCACCGGCGGCGCTGACGATCTCGGCAACGGGATCCACCAGCGCCTTGAGTTGCGCGTTGCTGACTGTAGGCTCTGCAGACATGAGACTCCTGGCCCCGGGGCCGGCCCGGGATGGTTTGATCGGATTGGATTAGAGGGTGATGATTCAGTAATGAGTCTGGACTGGCAACAGGTCGATACCGTTTTGCTCGACATGGACGGCACGCTGCTCGATCTCGAGTTCGACAACGTGCTCTGGAACCAGCTCGTGCCGCAGACCTATGCCGACACGAACGGGCTGAGCCTGGATGAGGCCTGGGCCGAACTGGACATCCACTTCACGCGGGCTGCACATACCCTGCCGTTCTACTGCCTGGACCACTGGGCGCGCGTCACCCGCCTGGACATCATCGGCCTGCACCATCAGCTCAGCCACCTGATTCGCTACCGGCCCCGCGCCGACCGGTTCCTGGCGCAGCTGCAGGCGCATGCCGACAAACGCGTGCTGCTGGTGACCAATGCCCACCGCGACAGCCTGTCGATCAAGGATGCGGTCACCGGCCTGACCCGCCACCTGGACCGCAGCATCTCCGCGCACGATTATGCCGCGCCGAAAGAAGACCCAGCGTTCTGGGCGCAGCTCAGCGCCGAGGAGCAGATCGATCCGGCCCGCACCCTGCTGATCGACGACACGGCCCGCGTACTCGAAGCCGCTGCCAACTTCGGCATCGGGCACCTGTACACCATTGCCCAGCCCGATTCCGGCCGGCCACCACGCACAGACCTCGCGCACCCGTCCCTGCACTGCTTCAGCGAGCTGCTGCCATGAGTGACGCACATCCGCGGCTACGTCTGGACAAGTGGCTGTGGGCGGCCCGCTTTTTCAAGACCCGCGCCCTGGCCAAACAGGCCATCGAGGGTGGCAAGGTGCACTGCAACGGGCAGCGCGCCAAGCCGGCAAAGGAGATCAGCGTGGGTGACGAGCTGCGCATCAGCCGCGGCCCGGTCGAAGAAACTGTAGCAGTGCTGGCGCTGTCCGACAGGCGCGGCGGGGCACCACAGGCCCGGCTCCTGTACGAAGAACACCCAGAGAGCATCACCGCCCGTGAAGACTGGCGCGCACAGCGTCGCCTGCAGGGCGGTCCGGTGGCACCACAGAAGCGGCCGGACAAACAGCAGCGCCGGGTCCTGCGCGACCTCAAGCAGGGCGGCGGCACGTGACCGCTGGGCCTGGCGCTGAGTCTTATCCCGACGGGAACTTCGGGCCCCTTCCGGAAACTGAGGTCTGGACACTCAGATGGAACCGCTTACATAGCGGAACAAGTGTGCGGTGCACTAAGGCATCGGCTTTGGCATAATAGCGCCCTTTTTCATCCGGGCCGACGCAAGTCACCGCCCGAAGGCCCGGACCTTCAGGACCGGGGCAGCAGATCCACCCCGCTAACCCAGAACACAGGCAGGTCAGGAACCGCTATGGCACTGAACATTGATACCACCGCAAAGAAAGTCACCTACACCGATCCGGCTGCC
This sequence comes from Pseudomonadales bacterium, assembly GCA_007128525.1. Classification (GTDB taxonomy): domain Bacteria; phylum Pseudomonadota; class Gammaproteobacteria; order Pseudomonadales; family Azotimanducaceae; genus SKXG01. Next base: position 2,229 of record SKXG01000184.1, read on the forward strand.
GCACAACTGGCAGAGCTGGCCATTCATCGTGGCGAAGGCCAGTTTGCTGCGAGTGGCGCCCTGGTGGTGGCCACTGGCAAGCGCACCGGCCGCTCGCCGAAAGACCGCTTTATCGTCGAAGAGCCTGCCAGCAAGGACGACATCGAGTGGGGTGCGGTGAACCAGCCGATCAAGCCGGAGATCTTCGACGCGCTGTGGGATCGGGTTCAGAGTCACCTCGAAGCGCGGGACACTTTCGTTTCCCACTATCATGTGGGCGCCGATCCCGATCACTACCTGCCGATCGAAGTCACCACCGAGTACGCTTGGCACGCCCTGTTCGGCCACTCGCTGTTTATTCGTCCGGCATCGTTTAACCCGAAGAAGAAGGATCTGTGGCAGGTCGTCAACGCACCGGAGTTTGTCTGTGACCCCGCCCGCGACGGCACCAACAGCGACGGCACCGTGATGATCAACTTCGCCCGCCGACGGGTGCTGATTGCCGGCATGCGCTACGCGGGTGAGATGAAGAAGAGCATGTTCTCGGTGCAGAACTATCTGCTGCCGGAAAAAGACGTGCTGCCGATGCACTGCTCGGCCAACGTCAACAAGGCCGGCAAAGTCACGCTGTTCTTTGGCCTCTCCGGTACCGGCAAGACCACGCTGTCCGCCGACCCGGACTGCTACCTGATCGGCGATGACGAGCACGGCTGGGGTAAGGGCACGGTCTTCAACCTCGAAGGCGGCTGCTACGCCAAGTGCATCGACTTGACCCGCGAGAACGAGCCCGTCATCTATGACGCCATCCGCTTTGGCGCCATCGTCGAGAACGTCGTCATCGACCCGAAGTCGCGCGAGCCGGACTACGCCGACAGCTCGCTCACCGAAAATACCCGCGCCTGCTATCCGCTGGAGAACATCGAGCAGCGCGTGGCCGAGAACCGGGCCGGTGAGCCGGAAGCCATCATCTTCCTGACCTGTGACGTCAGCGGTGTACTGCCGCCGGTATCCATCCTGTCGAAGGAAGCTGCGGCCTATCACTTCCTGTCCGGCTATACGGCACAGGTCGGCTCCACCGAAGTCGGCTCCACCGAAGCCTACAAGGCCACCTTCTCGACCTGCTTCGGCGCACCTTTTTTCCCGCGTCCGGCCGGTGTTTATGCAGACCTGCTGATCAAGCGCATTTCCGAGTTCGGCTCCCAGGTCTATCTGGTCAACACCGGCTGGACTGGCGGTGGCTATGG
>SKXG01000228.1 GCA_007128525.1 Pseudomonadales bacterium
TAAATACGCTCGTTTCCGGTCAGGCAGGCCGCCAGCTCGGCGCCAAACGCCAGGGTGGCGTCCTCATCGGGCAGATCACGGGATTTTGGCCAGTTCCGCACCGCACCGTTCATGGCTGTTTCCTCGCGCTCATGGCTGTTTCCCCGCGCTCATGGCTGTTTCCCCGCGCTCATGGCTGTTCCTCCGCGCTCATGGCTGTCCCTTACCGGCCGTCTGGTCGCCCGCTGCGGCGGTGCGGCCATTGAGCAGGGGCTGCAGCTCGTCCAGCAGCTGGGCGGCGCTGAGACCACGCGGGCCACGGCGCCTCGCAGCCGCATCACCGGCCGCGCCATGCAGACAGACCGCCAGCGCCAGCGCATCGGCCGCCGCCAGCGGCTGCGCCAGCAGTCCGGCACAGATGCCGGTGAGCAGATCGCCCATACCGCCACTGGCCATGGCCGGATTGCCGTCCAGGCAGACACCGATACAACCGTCGGCCTGCGTCGCAGCGTCGATCCCAGGCAGCAGTTTCAATGCCGCAGCTTCGGGCGGCGCCGCCAATACCGAGCCGGCACCTTTGAGCACCACCAAAGCCTGCCAGCGCGCAGCCAGCGCGGCTGCGGCCGCAAACCTGTCCTGCTGCACCTCGGCCGCGCTGCAGCTGAGCAGGCGCGCGGCCTCGCCCGGATGCGGCGTCAACAGCAATTGTCCGGGCGCAAGCTCTGGCAATTGCAGGGCATTGTCGGCGAGCAGATTCAAGGCATCGGCGTCGAGCACCAGGGGTCGGCCGCCCAGCCCGTCGAGAACCAGCTGCAATGCTTCCCGGCTCCAGGCGGATCGCCCCAGGCCAGGACCCACCGCCACCGTCGTGGCCCGCTCCAGCAACGCCGGCAGATCCTGCGCCGGCGCATCACTGCCGAGTGCCATGACTTCAGGCGCCCGCGTCAGGACCACACCGCTGTGCGCCGGGCGGGTCAGTACGGACACCAGGCCCGGGCCAACGCGCAGCGCAGCCTGCGCGGCCAGACAGATGGCGCCGCCCATGCCCAGGTCGCCACCGACCAACAGCGCGTGACCGGAGTCACCCTTGTGCGCATTGGGCCGACGCTGCGGCAGCAGGCCATAGAGTTGGGACCAGTTCAGTGCCGGCAGGCCGGTCTGGCTCTGCAGCACCGCTTCCGGTACCTGCAGGTCGTGGAATTCCAACGCACCGACGTGATCGCGCCCGGCACCGGTCACCAGACCGCGTTTGGCCCCAATCAGCGTCAGGGTGCGGCTTGCGCGCACAGCTGTGCCCAGCGGTGTCCCCCGGTCCGGGCACAGACCGGAGGGCAGATCCACCGCCAGTACGGGCAGGCCGTCTGCCGCCAGGGCGTTGATCTGCTCGATCAGCCGGGCAAAGCCGGGCCGCACTGTGCCTTTGACACCGGTCCCGAGCAGAGCATCGACCAACAGCTCTCCCCGACAGTGGAGCACCGGTTGTTCCACATCAAGCGATTCGATTGTCAGCCCCCGTGCCAGCGCCCAGTCGCGGGCGCGCGCCGCATCACCACTAAGCTGATCTGGATCGCCGAGATGCACCAGCTGCACCTGGAAGCCGCGGTCCAGCGCCAAGCCGGCAATCACGTAACCATCTCCAGCATTGTTGCCTTTACCGCAAACCAGCGTCAGGCTGCGCACCGCAGGCCAGCGCCGATTGATGGCATCGAACAGAGCGGTCCCGGCGCGCTTCATCAGCACGATGCCGGGTATGCCATGCTCGTCGATGGCACAGCGGTCGAGCTGCTGCACCTGCGCTGCGGTGAACAGAGGTCCTGGAATGGGCCATCCGGTGAGCCCGGACATAGCAGCCTCCAAACGTGGGTTACGTAGCTGAAAGGCCATGGATTACAACAGACTGGCGTCCGACATTAAATCCTGGGGTAGCGAGCTGGGTTTCGCCCGGCTTGGTATCACCGACGTGGACCTGTCTGCCTACAGCGACGATGTCCACAGCTGGCTGGCGCGTGGCTTTGCCGGTTCAATGGACTATATGGCACGACATCTCGACAAGCGCCTGGACCCGAAGGCGCTGCTGCCGGATACGGTACGCATCATCAGCGCCCGAATGGACTACCTGCCGCCCGATACCGAACCGGTCCGGGTGCTCAAGCAGGGCGAACTCGGTTATGTCTCGCGCTATGCGACCGGTCGCGACTATCACAAGCTGATCCGCAAGCGCCTGACAACTTTGGCGCGGCGCATCAACGAGGAAGCAGGCGGCGGCGCCATCCGGGCTTTCACCGACAGCGCCCCAGTACTGGAGAAGCCGCTGGCGGAAAAGGCGGGGCTGGGCTGGATCGGCAAGCACTCACTGCTGCTCAGCCGCGAAGCGGGTTCCTGGTTCTTTCTTGGCGAGATTTTTACCAGCCTGCCGCTGCCCGTCGATGACAAGCCCGAAGCCGATCATTGTGGCCGCTGCCAGGCCTGTCAGAACGTGTGCCCGACCAACGCCATTGTCGGGCCGCGCCAGCTTGATGCCAGGCGCTGCATTTCCTATCTGACCATCGAGAACAAGGGGCCCATAGCCACCGAGTTGCGACCGATGCTCGGCAACCGGATCTTTGGCTGTGACGACTGCCAGCTGGTCTGCCCATGGAACCGTTATGCACGCTACACCGAAGAGTCAGACTTCCGGCCGCGGCATGGCCTGGAGGGCCAGCCGCTGGTCGAGCTGTTTGCCTGGTCAGAAGAGACCTTCCTGCGCATGACGGAAGGCATGCCGCTGCGGCGCATCAACTACTGGCAATGGCTGCGCAATCTCAGCGTTGCGCTTGGCAATGCACCTGCAGACCCGGACATTGTCGGCGCACTCAAGCGCAAGCGTGACGAGTTGAGCGCTTTGTCGGGTGCAGATACACCACCGGCGTGGCTCGACGAGCACTTGCAGTGGGCCTTGTCCCAACAGCTTGACAAGGCCGCATGACAGCCCGCCAGACTTTCACGGCAGCCGGAAAAAGTGCTCGCGATAGTAAGCCAGTTCGGCAATGGACTCTTTGATGTCGGCCAGCGCCAGGTGCTGATTGGTCTTGCTGAAACCAGTGAGCAAACTTGGATGCCAGCGCCGGGCCAGCTCCTTGACCGTACTGACGTCAATCATCCGGTAGTGCAGATGCGCCTCCAGCGTAGGCATGTACTTGGTCAGAAAGCGCCGGTCCTGCCAGATGGTGTTGCCGCAAAGCGGTGAGGTGCGCGGCTGCGTATGCTGCTCGACAAAGGCCAGCGTACGGGCTTCCGCTTCGGCCATGGACACACCCTCACGGCGCACTCGGTCCAGCAGACCAGATTCACCGTGGTGCTTCTGATTCCAGTCATCCATTGCCGCGAGCTGTGCTTCGCTGGCATGAATGGCAATGACGGGGCCCTCGGCCAGCACCTTCAGATCGGCATCGGTGATCAATGTCGCCATCTCAATAATCTGATCGA
>SKXG01000185.1 GCA_007128525.1 Pseudomonadales bacterium
CGATACAGCGGGTCGACCATGGTCAGGACGCTTCCGCAGTGCTCTGACAGTCCTGGCACAGGCCCTTGACCTCAACCGGGTCCGTCGAGGTGGTGAAGGCCAGATCCGCGGCGCTGCGCGAGATACTGCGTTCAATGCCCCGATCTTCAAGCTCGAAGACGTTGGAGCAGTTCTTACACACCAGCAGCAGGCCACCATGACCCGGCTCGTGGCCATGGCAGGCCGTAAAGGCGTTCAGCGCCGCCACCCGATGCACCAGGCCGGCTGCAACCAGGAACTCCAGCGCCCGGTAAACGGTCACCGGCGCCGCGTTATCCCGGCTCTGCTTGAGCTGGTCGAGCAGCTCATAGGCCCCCAGTGGCGCGCCATGTGCACAGATCAGCGCATAGACCTCACGCCGCAGCGGTGTGAACGACAGGCCACGATCAGCACACAGCTGCTCGGCATAAGCCATCATGCGTTCCTGCTCGGCGCGACTCGGTGTGTGTGCTTCGCTCAATGCATCGCCATACTGGACTGGATTCAGTGCGACTGTACCACCGGCGTCGTCAAAAGATGAAATTGACGCCCAGGAACGGCCCACTGAGATCGATATTACTGCGATCCAGCCTGCTCATGTCATTGAGCTTCAGCTCATAGTGCCGCCAGCCACCTTCGACACCAAATCCGGCGCGGGTTTGCCAGCCACCGGAAACCATGCTGTCGACAATGCGGTTGCCGCTATAGGCAATGGTGTCCACCTGTGCGCCAACCCAGAACCCGGTAAATGGCAGGTCCACGCGGGCCCGGCCGTGCACGAGCGGCAGCACGCCACTGAACGACGCCCGCGCCTGCTCACCTTCACCGGCCAGTGTCAGCTCACCATCGACGTAGCGGAAGGTCAGACCAAGGTCCAAAGACAGCACGGTATCCCACAGGTTATAGAACAGCGTGGCATCCAGCTGATCAAGCTCCAGCTCACTGGCCACCTGGGCACCAGCGCTAAAGGTCTCACCGCGGAACGAAATCTCCCGTTCCAGCTGATTGCGAGCTGACACATCGATCAAGGCGTACTGCGCACGCACGTTCGGAATCAGCGGAATCGGGTGCTTGAAGCTCGCATAGATAAAGGTCTGGGTGTCCCGGCTGTAGTCCAGGTCGTCATCAACATCGATGCGCGTCGAGCCGGCCTGCACCGTACCGTCAAAGTTGCTGCTCCAACCGGCCAACCCCAGTTCAACATCGACCAGGAACGCCTGCGCCTGAACGGTACCACCCAATAGGGCAACGGCTGCCAGGCTGCGAAGCCACGCGGATCGACCGTTTCGCCTTGCGTGGCGCTTTGCATGATGCATATCAGATCTCCTCAGCTGTACCTATGGCAGGCGCCCAGTATAGCCAGACAGCCAGGCCGCACTGTGCCTGAGCGCACATCGACAGCCCGGCATGTTACGCGAGCGCCGGGGCCAAAGCCCAGCGCCCGCGTTCGATATCAGATGCGCCAGTCTACAGTCAGGCCGATACGCCGTGGCTCGCCAAGCTGCACATAATTGGTCGGCGAGTAGCCGTCGCGTGGATCATTGCCGAAGAAGAATCCGCGCACTGGATAGTCCTCATCCAGCAAGTTACGGGCCCAGATTTGCAGTGACCAGTTATCGTGGCGCCAGCCAGCCGTGAGATGCAGCAACTCATAGGCATCGGACTGTTCGTTGTGGCTGTCAGAGAAGTAGAAGCTGTCACGCCCCTCAACTTCCAATCGCGTGTAAAAATTGCCGGGGAACCGGTACTCACCCATTAGATGAAACTGATACGCAGGCGCGTGCGCCTGACGCCGGCCACGCAGACTGTCGCCTTGTGCATTGGTGTAGCTGCCATACTCGGCTCGCAACAATCCAAGTGCCGCCGACAAGTCCAACGCAGCCCATGGCTGCCACAACAACTCGCCTTCCAGACCGTAGTTCCGGCTGCCGCTTCCGGTGTTGCCCTTATAGGCAATGAACTCGGCGCTGCCGTCACCCCGCACGCGCGTCTCCGATGTCGAGAGCTGGGCATCGTCACGCCACATGTGGAACAGGGTAAAGCGTCCCTGCACAGCATCATCCAGCCAGCCGCCTTTCAGGCCAAACTCCAGGTTATACAGACTCTCCGGATCAAAACGACGCAGATCTTCATCAAGATCACCATCAATATTGAAGCCCCCAACCTTGTAACCACGTGCCAGGCTGACATAGACCAGACGCTGGTTATCGAGTAGATAATCCAAGGCTACGTGCGCCCCGAATAAGTCGTCCTGCGGCGAGAAGCGCACATCATTGGAGTCACTATAACGGGACCGATGCCGCTCATAGCGCATGCCGAGCGTCAGTCCCGTTCGATCAGACAGAGCACTTTCGGTCTGTCCGAACACAGCCTCCCGACGCACGCTGTAGTCGCTCAGGAAAGGTTCAGCGAGAAAGGTGTAATCACGTCGCAGCGTCACTTCCTGGTCGTACCAGTAGATGCCAGCAACCCAATCCGTTGTATCACTGAACAGGCGACCTTCCGGGCCCGACAACAGACGCAGTTCTGCGGTTGCCCGTGTCTGATCGCGCTGATAGTTGTCCGTTGAGCTATAACCGGCCGGATGAAATCCCTCAAAGGTCCAGTCTTCGTCATAGCCGTAGTCCACTTCGGTATCACTGAACGACATCAGCGCCTGAACCTGCACCTGATCACTGCCCTGCCAGGTGCTGCGCAACGCCGCATAGTCCGACAGCTGCTTATCGTGACCCGGCTCGTCCGACAGGGTGCGCCTGTTGTTGTCCAGTGAGAATGCATCATAGCCATTGTCGACATCGATGCGCCCCAGACTCAGATCAAAACGCCACTCAGGCGTTGGCTCCCACAGCACTCTTGTGCGCAGCGTCCGCTCATCAAAGTCATTGGTGTCCTCTCTGTCGAGGAAGTCATTTTTCATAAAGCCGTCACTGCGATATTGCTCAGCGGCAATGCGAACCCTGAGTGTGTCCGTCAGCGGACCGCTGGCGAAACCAGCCAGTCCCAAACTGTTGTAATTGGCGACACGAGTCCGGACCCCAGCCTGAAACTCATCGGTGGGCGCATTGGTGACGATGTTGATCATCCCGGCAAGGCCGGTGGCACCATAGCGAGTGCCTTGAGGGCCGCGAAAGATCTCGACCTGTTCCACGTCATAAAGTGTGCTGACAGCTGCAATGCCACTAAAGTCCACACCATCGATCAACGTACCAACACTGGCGTTGAGGGGCTCCGAGAACTCACTGCGCTCACCAATACCGCGCATCTGAAAGTAGCGTCCCCGCGAAGTGCCGGCCGCAAAATTCAGGTTCGGCGCCATGTTCAACACCTGCTCGAGGTGCTGCGCGTTACGCTGCTCGAGCTGAGCCTGGCCAAGCACCGACAGGCTCGCCGGCAGACTGTCGAGATCCGTCTCACGGAATTCCCCAGTCACGCGCAGCGTCTGCACCTGATCTTCATCCGCAGCTTCCTCAGGCTGGGCCTGCAGGACGGCCGCGTTGAACAGGCATGCCACACCGACAAAGGCTGTCACCAGCGCACGGGCGGCGATGCCTTGGTGGTCCGCAATGCCATGATAGAAAGGTGGTTCACCGCATGATGCGGTGGAAAATGCACGAGATCGCAACAACATGGTCCACTCCAAGTCGATTTGCGATCCGGAGCGCCTAGCATGCGATAAGTGAAATGCTTCGTGCGAAGCGAGATACCTATCCCTACGCCGGTATTGCCCGGATCAGGTTCAAAGGGTCCACCTTGTGGTGTCTCAGGCCTTGCGGCCTCCCCTTAGGTTCGGGGCGCATTCTGCGCTAATGGGGCGGGTGACTCAAGCGCTTGTCCGAGGATCAACCGCTACATCTCCATTCTTCAAAACCGGCGGAGGCTTTACCACTGCCGATCCGTGTCGGTGGGGCCGGTGGCGAGAGACGCCGTGAAGCCGTCCGTGGCGGCTTGCCCTCGCCATCCGTGGCTCGGGACACTCTGACGAGAGCCCCCACCCACGCCGAACGACATCGGAAAACCGACGTCGGGATTGAAGGGCTGCGCTGTAGCGGGTGGGCGTGGAGAGGCGTATGAGAACGTGGCCCCATCGTGCAGTGATGCCGGCAAAAAGCTGCCTCGTTGGCGCAACGTCGGACTCCCGACGGACCGCCTCTCCCCAAACGACTTTCTCAGGATTCCGCACAACGCCCGCGCGCCACGGAGACGTACCGTCGGAGTTGATGGCCGTCCCGGGCCATCAACTCCGACGGTACGTTTACGGCACGAAACGGTCAGCCGCGCAAATCCGGCAGCTTGTATCCTTTATCCGCCAGATCCGCCCGCACCACCTTCTTGTCCATCTTCCCGGTACTCGTCAACGGAATGGCATCGACGAACATCACATCATCCGGCAGCTGCCATTTGGCAAAGGCCTTCGCACAATGCTCAATGACCTGCTCGGGCGTCACCTTGGCGCCCTCCGCAGGCACCACCACAGCGACCGGCCGCTCATCCCACTTCGGGTGTGGCTGCGCCACAACGCAGGCCTGGGCAACGCCGGACATGCCGACAATGTGATTCTCCAGATCAACCGATGAAATCCACTCACCACCGCTTTTGACGAGGTCCTTGGACCTGTCGGTGATGATCAGATATTCCTCTTCGTCGATCTTGCCGACATCACCGGTGATCAACCAGCCTTCGTGGAACTTGTCCGGCTGGTCGGTGTGGTAATAGGAATCACAGATCCACGGGCCGCGGATCAGAATCTCGCCGACGGCCTTGCCGTCATGCGGCAGCGGCTTGAAGTTCTCATCGAAGATCTCGATGTCCAGCCCCGGCATGGGTCTGCCGGCCTTGGCCAGGTTGGCGATAATCTGATCGTCGTCGAGCGCCAGATGCGAGCGTTTCATGATGCGCTTGGAAATGGTGGCCAGCGGGCTGGTTTCGGTCATCCCCCAGCCCTGCACCATCTCAACGCCGAGCTTCTCCCAATACCAGCGGATCAAGGCTTCGGGGGCGGCGGCGCCGCCGCAGGTCACCCGTTGCAGGCTCGAGAAGTCGAACTGATCCGGCGCGGCATCGACGACGGCGCGCAGGCCCTGCCAGATGGTCGGCACACCAGCTGAAATGGTGACCTTCTCGTCGATGAGCATCTGCGCGATGCGCTTCGGATCCATGAACCGGTGCGGCAGCACGTGCTTGCTGCCCAACATGGTTGCCGCCCAGGGCACGCCCCAGCTCATGACGTGGAACATGGGCACAATGCTGAGGATGGTGTCGGCAGCGGACAACGCAATGGTGTCGGTCATGCCCAGCGTCAGCGTATGCAGATACTGCGACCGGTGCTCGTACTCCACGCCCTTGGGCTTGCCGGTGGTACCGCTCGTGTAGCACAGACCGAGCGGCGAGTTTTCATCGATGTCGGGCCAGTCGTACTCGGTGGGCTTGCCCTCAATAAAGGCTTCATAGTCGATGGGGTTCGGCAGCTCGGTCTTCCAGCCTTCACATCCCGGCTCGGTGGCAACCACGATGCGTTCGACGCTCGGCATGCGCCCTTTCAGCTTCTCAAGCAGTGGCAGCACGTCGGCATCAACGATGATGATCTTGTCCTGCGCATGCTCGATGATGTACTCGAGGTCGGTGTCCGGCAGGCGCAGGTTCAGCGTGTGCAGCACAGCACCCATGGAGGCGATCGCATAATAGGCCTCCATGTGCCGGGCACCATTCCACATAAAGGTGGCCACCCGGTCACCGATACCGATACCGGCGTCGTGCAGGGCGTGGGCCAGCTGATGCGCGCGATCACGGGTTTCCTTGTAGGTCTGCCGCCGGTAGCCGTCCGTGGTCGCGGTAACGATCTCCTCATCCGGCGCAACCTGAGCACCGCGTTCCAGCAAGCGGTGCATCAAAAGTGGCGTCTGCTGCATCCCCATAGTGTCCTCCCCTGAACCTGTTCAAGTGATGTTGTGGTCCAGAGCGATACTATCAAGCAGATGCCGAATTGCCACTGCCTGCGAGCCGCGCTAATGCCGGCTCGTCAGGGTCCAGTGCAGTGCCAGGTCTGCGCTGGAGTCGGGCCGGATGTCCTCGGTCAGTACCCAAGCCATGCTGAAGCGTGTGCCGTCGCGGCGGAACCCGAGCGAACCCAGCAGTGCATGGTAGCCAAGCTGGCGGAGCGCGCTGTCATAGAGCTGCTGATGGCTGTCGACCTGCAGCAAAAGCGACCAGTGCTGGCCCAGTCGGGCCTGCAGCCCCAGATGGCCCAGCCACAAGGTGCGCAACTGACGATCCGGCACCAGGTCCCCTTCACCCAGCAACACCATGCCACCGCCGGCTGAGAGCCCAAGCCGATGCCACCAAAACTGGGCCTGGCTGTACTCCAACCACAGGGCAAGATCGGTTGCGCCACTGCCGCTCATTCGGTCGCTGCTGCCGGTTGGCAGCTTGAGCTGCGCCCGTAACGCCAGCTGTCGCTCAGCATCCTGATGCAGTGCAGCCGCGATGCCAAGCCGGACATCGCCGCTGCCACGCACTCGGGACTGCAGATCGACCCAGGCCTCGTCATCCACAATCAGTAAATAGTCGAACTGATTTCTCGGCACACGCTCGCGGCCCACCGAATCAAATCCGAACAGGTCGTGAAAGCCATCAATCAGGCCATCCAGCACACCGCCGGAGTGCTGAACATGGGGATAGGCCACCCAGGCTTCCCATCCCGGCCGGAAGCCAAAGCGCATGGACCAGGTGGTCACCAGAGATTCACCGTCCAGGTAGAGCAGGTCGTCGTCGACGCCGTGACCGAGAAAGTTGTTGGCCGCATCGACACCAAGCCGGAATTCGACACCGGCGTCCGGCGCCAGCACGGCGCCGCCCCACATTCTGGGCAGACCGAACAACTGCGCCAGCGGCGCCTGATCGCGCACCCACAGCGGCGTGCCAGAGGCCGCAACTGTCTGTGCCGGAAGTACCACAAGCAACAGCATTGCCGCGAGCCAGCGCATCAGTTGAACTGCCGGTCCTGTCCCTGCCAGTAGGGGGCTTTGAGTTCGGCTTTGAGAATCTTGCCGGCGCCGCTCTTGGGCAGTGGCGCCGCCTGTATGACATAGCGCTTGGGGCACTTGTAGCCGGCAATCTGTGTACGGCAGGTCTGGTCGAGATCGGCTTCTGCCAGAATACGCCCGGCCTTGGGGACAACCACGGCTGCGACGGCCTCACCCCAGCGCTCATCAGGCAAACCGATGACGGCACACTCCAAAACATCCGGATGCTGGTACAGGGCGGCTTCCACTTCGGCGGAGTACACGTTCTCGCCGCCTGTAACGATCATGTCCTTGACCCGATCGACCAGAAACAAAAAACCCTGTTCATCCAGGTAGCCGGCATCGCCCGTGTGCAGCCAGCCATTGCGCAGCGTCTCGGCCGTCAGTTCGGGCTGGCCCCAGTAGCCTTTCATCACCATTGGGCCACGAACGCAGACCTCACCGACGGCACCGGTCGGAAGCGGCTGGTCGTTGCCATCCATGATCACCACCTCTGCCGTATAGACGGGTTTGCCGGCTGAACGCAGGTAGCCGGTATCCGGTCCGTCCGGGCGGTGGTAGCGCGCACCCAGCGTCGATATCACCGGCGCACTTTCGGTCATGCCATAACCCTGCATGAAACGGACCTGCGGCAGCCGGGCCATGGTCCGCTTAAGCAGCGCTTCCGGCATGGGAGACGCGCCATAGGTCAGCAACTGCAGGCTGGACAGATCGAACGCTGCCAGGTCGGGCTCGGTGTCCAAAGCCTGCAACAACAGATTCAGCATGGTCGGCACCACGATGGTCAACGTCACACGATGCCGGTGGATGTTCTGCAGGAAGCCGCGTGGCTCGAAGGTGGCCATGGGGACATGGCAACCGCCGGCCAGCGTGGTGGAGAATACGCGGGCGCCGCCTGCGACGTGGAACAACGGTGACACGTGCAGATGCACCGTATCCTCATCCATATCCATATTGGTCAGCGCCACCAGCGAATTCGCCATCAGGTTGTCGTGCGTCAGCATGACGCCTTTGGCACGACCCGTGGTGCCCCCGGTATAGAACAGGCAGGCCACATCGTCGCCGCCGCGGCAGGCATCGGCCACGGGCGCCTGGGTTTCGATGAGCGCCTCATAGTCCAGCGCATCTGCCACCGGCCCCGCAGCGGCAACTGAATCACCCGGAATCAGGATCAGCGCCTTGATCGAAGGACAGCGCGCCAGCAAATCCCGGGCAGCTGACAGGTGCCGCGCATCACACAGCAACACCAAAGGCCCAGCGTCATCGAGGCAGTGCAGCTGTTCGGGCAGCGCCCAGCGGGTGTTGACGGGTACTGCGATGCCGCCGGCCCACAGCGTCGCATAGAAGAACTCAACATAGGGTGCACAGTTGTCAGCAAGCATGGCGACCCGGTCACCGGATTCCACACCAAGCGCATGGAAGGCACCGGCCAGGCGGGCAATGCGATCGGCGAACGCGGCCCAGGTCCAGGTTCGATCGCCGTCGACCAGGGCGGGCCGTTGCGGCTGCAGTCGCGCCGACCGGCGCACGGGCTGGGTCAGCTGGGCACGGAACAGATCTTGGGGCTCAGTCACTCAAGTACTCTCCTGAGGGGCGGGCGCAGCCGGAAAGCCGGGTAGGATACTGGACAGAAGGCGGTGCGTCAGCGCAGCGACGCAAAGCCCTACTTGTCAGTGCCGACAACGCCCTGAAGTTTTCCACCAATGGTGTGGATAACTTTGAGGATAACTATGGGGAATCAGGTCCGAGGCCAGAGAATACGGGCACTGTGACAAATTGATTAAATTTTAGACAGAACCAATTTAAAGCTTATAAATCATTGAGTTAAGAGAACTACCTGAGCAACTGGATCAAGGATTCACGCTATCCCGCAACGCTACAGGCCGCTAACGGCCCACTGTGCATAACCGGTAAATTCGACACCAGCTACGTGAGTTAGCGGCCGCTTACAAGTAAGTCCTGTAATCTGGCGGCCTACGACCAGATTGCCAAACAGATCACACCCCTTAACGGTGTTGTCTGCATCATTCGAGCAGTTGGTCGGGGGGCAGACGCACCGCCTGCGGGTCCGCTGCATAGGGGCTGATCTCGGTAAACAACGCCGGGTCGAGTCGGACGGAGGCTTCGACCTGCTCGCGCTGGCCACGCTGCGCCAGCGTTCGCAGCGCCTCGGCAACAGCCTGATTCTGGCGAAGTTGCTCGGCGCTGTAGGGCTGCGCGGCCAGTGGTGATGTCAAAAGACCCGCCACCACCAGCGGCATCAGCCATTGCATGCCCTTCCTGAATCGGGCTCTGACAAGGCTCATGGTTGAAACTCCAGTGTCAGCAATAGCCGGGGACGGCGCGCCACCCCGCGGTCATTCGAAGACCGTTCAAACAGCGGCGAGGCTAGAAGGACCTCACCGGTCAGCGCCCCGAAGGGCCATTGCCAGTGCTGCTGCCAGCCGAGGCCTGCACTGTTCAGCCATAGCCATGGGTTGCGATCAAACTGGCGCTGCTGACGGCCATAGCGACTGTCTGCCAGCACAATCAGCGCACCGGAGGCCAGCCCCGGCGGCGTCCAGCGCCACTCGACGCGTGCACCTGCGGCGCTGTCAGCCGACAGCATGGGATCCCGGTACCCCGCTGAGGCACCGGCGCCCCCCAGACTGGTCTGCAGCGGACCGGGCAACGCATCGTTCGCCAGCTGGGCATCCGACCGCAAACGCAACTTCTGCGTGCCGGGCAGCCAACTGCTGTCCAGCAACCGCCAGGCATCCAGCCTGGCGGTGGCACGTATCAGGTTGCCGCCGCTGTCGATGCCCCTGCCGTCACTGAGGCGGCCGATATCCAGGCCCAGCGTCGAACGCAGGGACAACCCTGCGCCAAGCGCGGCGCCGTCCAGAATCCGATCATGCTGCCAGTTCAGGCTGCCGACCCAGAACTGCTGATCCTGCAGCCCAAAATCTGCCGGCTCCACATGCAATTGCAGGTCATAGACGGCAAAGGCTGCCTCCAACTCATGCGAGCGCTGGCGGCTGCGCAGTAGCCGATGGTTCGAGGCCAGACGAATCAGGGCGACATCGCCTTCGACGTCATTCGCACCGTCACTCCAGGTGAACCTGTCCAGCGCCAGATGCACGCCGGCACTGTGCCGGATGTTACCCAACGGCAGCTGATAGTCCAGATACCCCCCGCCACTGCCACCTGGATTGGCCCGCGTCAGCAGACCCACCGCCAGCACGTCAGCGCGACCGGCGAGGTTGTACCAGGAAAGGTCGGCCATGACCCGGCCATGACCCAACTCCCGATTGCCATGATTGTCCATCCGAACGGCAGTGTCCCATCTGCGCTCGTAACCAACCTGCAGGTCCAGCTCAGTCGCGCCGGTTCGGCTGCCAGGCGCGAAACGGGCGCGGGCTGACACACCCGGCATCTCGTTGAGCTGATACACCACCGCCGCCACAGGCTCGTGTCGCACAACCTGATCCATCTGCGGCGCCAACGCCTCGCGCGCCAGCTCGGCCGGGAATCCGCCCACCGTTCTGACATGGGCTGCCGACAGCTCACCCGGCAGCACTGCCAGCTCAACCACGCCGCCTGACACAGCCTGAACCGGCACATAGGCCACGGCGATGGGCAATGCCTGGGTGCGCAGGTGACGGGTCAGCTCTGCCGCCAGACGTTCCAGCTCGACCACAGACAAACCGCGGCGAGCCTTCTGGGCATCAATCAGTGCTTTGAGCTCCTCGGCCCCCTGCGTGGTCAGTCGAGCGTCCGGGGCGTGCAAATCCAGAGAATCCAGCAACTCGCCGATCTGGCTCAGCTCAGCCGCCGTGAACCCATGCGTGCCCGGCATTCCGGCCAGCTGCATGGCGCGCAACCGCTCGTCGATGAAGTCCTGCAGCGCATCACCATCCAAGCCCAATGCCGGCCAGTCCAGCGGTTGCAGAATGACACGATCGACATCCAGTCGCGGGCTGGTCAACGGGTTGGGATCGCGCGCCGCCACAGGTGGAATCTGCGAGGCTGTGGCATCGGTATCCGCTGCTCGGACCAAAGGAGCAAACATCCACATGGTCAGCATGAGCAGCAATCCGGCTCCCAGCCCTGTCAGCCAACGCCAGCGCCGCCGCGCCGGAAACAGCATGGGCCGCGCCGCCAGCGCCGGTGGCGGCAGCGGCCCGAGTTCGACACGCCGCCTGGTATCTTCGGTCACATCTTCAGCGCCGGCCTCGGACGCTGCCGGTGTGGGTTCCGCACTGAAGGCGTTGACGACATCGCGGCGAATACGCCTGTATTCCGCCCGTGACAGTTCACCAGCGGCATGGGCGCGCGCGATCCGCCGTAATCGTTCTGTAGCCGGGTCCAGTTTCAGCAGGCTCATGGAATCTCCCGCACCAGGCGGAAACCGGTCTGGGCATCCGGCCGACCATCGTGGTCTCGAGTGAACCCGGCATCACAGCGTGACAGCGGATCCGTAAATGCACCACCGGCAGCACGCACCCGACCATGGTCCTCCACCCACTCCTGAACATTGCCCAGCAGATTGACCAGTCCAAAGTCGTTTCCGGCGCCCGCTGAAGCAGGCACCAGGCCAGCACCGCGCGAGACACCGGTCAGTTGTACCTGGCAGTTCCTATTCGGGTCCGGTTCACCGGCCTCAGCTGCCTGCCGCCACTCGCGCAGTGTCGGCAGCCGGTATCGAAATCCGGTTTGCTGGCTGAGCCAGTCTGCATAAGCCTGCGCCGTTTGCAGGCTGATGCCCGTGACCGGGAAGCCGGGGTCGCCACCCAACACACAGGCACCAGTGTCGGTGCAAAATGGCGCCAGCTCCCGCCAGCTGACCGCATAGCGCGTCATTGCAAAGCGACCGTTCTCAGCTTCCGGTATGACCACCAGACGTGGCCCGGACTGACCACTTGAAAAGCTATCCACACAAAAGCCACTACGACCCGGCTGATTGCCATTGCCAATCAGGTAGCGCATGGCACAGGGGTCAAAGCGCAACTCAGACACCAAAGGCAGCTCTCCCATGGCGCGCAGGGCAGACTGCTGCAGGGCAAGTGCGCGATCCTGGTCGAGTTCGGCCAGACGTCGCACACAATCGGCTACAGCCTGATCGATGCCGCCACGAATCTGCTCACGGCCCCAGGGATAGCGCTCCGAGAGTTGCGTATACAGGCGGCTCGCCGCCTGCGCATCCATGCGCTGACAGGACATCTGGGCAAACTGCGCCAGCTCCCGCTCCAGCTGCGCCTGCTGCGCCCGCCGCCGGGCGGCGGCATCCTGCGCATCACGTTGCCGCCGCTGTTGAGACAATGCGTCCTGACGCGGCTCAATCAGCGCCAGATCGAAAACGCGGGGTTGAGCAGCCTCGAGCAATTCAGCCCCCAGTGCCAGTTCGCCCTGCCGGATCGCGTGATCCGCGGCCTGCAGATAGGCTTCTCCACTGGCCTGTGCGTACAAGGCCTTGCGCTGCGGACTGTCGCTGACCAGTGCGAACTGATCCAGCCGGCTCTCCACGTCAACCAGCCATTCGCGGCCAGCCTCCGATGGCGTATCGACCGCCACACGCAGAAGCGCCTGCAGCGCGCTC
>SKXG01000389.1 GCA_007128525.1 Pseudomonadales bacterium
GACAGGCTTGGGACCTTCCATCGGCTCCCGGATGCTGGCCAGGTGCACCGGCCTGAATTCCAGCTGGATCGGCAGGTCGCTGAAGTACTCGACCACCCGGGTGGCGCCAAGGTACGCCCACGGACAGGCATAGTCGTAGAAGAACGGAACCGTCAGTCTCGCGTTGGCCATATCTGCCTCCTCCGCCATCGCTGCAATGAACCCCGAGCTTAAACTGGATTCAGTCTGAAATACCAATCAGCGCCCAGCCGCCGGCCCGTAGATGTCCCAGGCGTAATACAGCGTCAGGCCTGCCCCCACGCTCAGCACCACATAGCGCAACAGCAGGGCCGGCAGCGACCGGGCCAGCCGGGCACCGAGCAGACCACCGATTGCCGCACCGGCAGCGGCTACCAGCGCGTGCGGCCAGGAAATCAAGCCGGCGCCGATAAACACGACCACGGCGACACTGACGATCAATCCAGACAGGTAATTCTTCAGGGCGTTGTTCTGCTGAATGTCGCGGATGCCCATCATGCTCAGACTGGCCATCAACATGACCCCGATGCCGGCGCCAAAGTAACCACCATATACGGCAAACGGCAGCTCCAACAGCAAGCCGCCGTGCCGGCGCGGCAGCGTACCCGCGTCAAGGGCCTGGTGCTGCTGTCGCTGCTGCCGACGTTGCTGCCAGCGTTGCACCAGCAGGTAAATGCGTGGCCCGAACGCAAACAGCGCGGTGCCAAAGCCAAGCAGCCACGGTATCGCACGGGTAAAGGCATCATCGCCGAGCCAGATCAACAGCCAGGCGCCGAACACAGCCCCGACCAGTGCAACCAGGCCGGATGGAATCAGCTTGTAGGCAACGGGCCGCAATTCACGCCGGTAACCGATGGTCGCCAGCACCGTTGCCGGCCACACGGCGAACGCATTGGAGGCATTGGCAATGACCGGTGGCAGACCGGCGCCCAGCATGACCGGAAAAGTAAAGAAGGTGCCGCCGCCAGCGACAGCGTTGGTGATGCCCGCCAGCAGGCCCGCACCGAACAGCAGTGCGGCCAGCCACAGCTCCATCAGGGTGCGCCGGCCGGCTGGCCATCCTGACCGGCGGCCTGCGCCAGCAGATGGCTGAACAGCCAGGCGCCACGCACGCCGGCAAGCTGCAGGCGACGTTCAGCAACCGCCTCCAGGTTGGCGTCGTAATCGTCCGGCAATTCAATCTGGATGCGCTGCGGGCGGCGATCATTGGCGTCCGCCACCTGTTTCAGGATCTCCTGCCAGTACACCTCTCTCCGGGCGATCTGATGGCCCTCTTCGGCCCAGCTCATGAACACGCCTGACAACTCATCCGGCGCCGGATCCGGCAGCGCGGGCGTCAGATTGTCGCCGCCCTTGAGGCGGTCGAAGTGACGCAGCACAGTGGTCCAGCGCCGGTCACCGCCCAGTGCCGAATCCCAGATAAAGTGCAGGTTGTTGCGGGCATCAACCTGCAGGTCATTACCGCCGCGATCGCCGCTGGGAAAGGCGCGCGATGTGAACAGGGCCGTGGTGTGCAGCGGCTGATGCAGGTCGCCGACGACATGCAACAGCCAGGACAGGGCCAACGCCCGCTCGGCATCATCATGGCCGGCATCACCGAGCACCAGAGACTGCTTGCCCAGCGCCTGCACGGCATTCATCAAGTGCGGCGCTTCGGCATCACGCCAGTGACTGTCGGTGTTGGCGTCGACGTCACCAATGGCTTCTTTCTCGGCCTCGCTGAGAAACAGCGGCAGGTTGATGTAGTGCCAACGTCCGTTGTGCCAGCGCCGCACGAGACGCTCTCGCTGCCGCGTTGAGCTGACATGTCGAAACTGGCGCGCCACGTCCGGCCAGGTTGCGGCAAAGGCAAACAGCCAACGATCCTGCTCGGTGGCATCCGCGCCACGAACCACATCCGGCATCAGCGCGACAAAATCCTCCTGATAGCGCGGATGGCTGCGCAGCAGCTTGGCCAGTGCGGCCTGATCGTCGGCGCTGAGCGCGTCGTACATCAGCAGCGCAGCAACCATATGCCCCGGATCGTTCCAGGCCAGCGCACGCGGTGCAGCCACAATCAGGCTCAGCAACACGGCTGCGACGATCATCAGCTTCAAGTGCGGCACGGGGCCGCCATCACGGACGTCACCTCGCACAAGGTCAGCCTGCGCTCCCAGATTCAGCACGCCCATCAATTCGCAACCTCCTGACTGACTCGAAACGCCACGCTAGCCGCGCAGCAAGCGCCGGGCGATCACCCAGCGATGCACTTCGCTTGGTCCTTCGTAAATGCGCATTGCCCGCACGCGCTGCCACATGAATTGCAGCGGCAGTTCCTTGGTCATGCCCATGGCGCCCAGCGCCTGCATGGCATGATCAAGCGCGTCATAGGCGAGCTCGGTGCCATAGAGTTTGACCATACTGCCTTCGGTGCGCACGTCCTGACCCTGATCCTGCTTTAGCGCCGCGTCCCACAACATCAGCCGGCAGGCGTGAATCCGCGTGCCAATGTCTGCGACCCACCATTGCACCGCCTGCCGATCCGCCAGCCGTTCTCCAAAAGTGACGCGGTCGCGGGCGTGTTCCACCATCACATCAAGCGCGCGCCTGGCCATGCCCAGGCACCAGGCACCCATCTGCAGCCGGCGCACGGTCAGGCGCAGCTGCATCGGCCCGAAACCATCGCCCTCTTTGCCGAGCAAAGCACCAGCCGGAATCCGGCAGTCGTCGAACACCACTTCGAAGGTGCGCAGCCCGCCAATGATCGGTATCTCGCGGGCGACTTCAAAGCCCGGCGTGCCCTTGTCGATCAGAAAAGCCGAGATGCCGCCACGGGAACCGGCGTCCGGATCGGTCACCGCCATGACTATGGTGAAATCGGCTTGGTCGACGCCGCTGATCCAGATCTTGCGGCCATTGATGACCCAGTGGTCGCCATCCCGGATGGCGCGAGTTTTCATGCCGGCCGGATCGGCACCGGCCCCGGGTTCTGAAATGGCGATGGCGGACGTCGTTTCACCGCGCGCATAGGGCGCCATATAAGCCTCCCGTTGTGCGTCGTCGGCACTGCGCAGCAGCATATGCAGGTTGGGCGAGTCCGGCGGAAAGCGAAACGGTGTGGCGGTGTAGCCGAGCTCCTCGTTGACACCGACCAGAGCCAGCGCAGGCAGATCGGCGCCACCGGTCTCGGCCGGCGCATCCAGAGCCCAGAGGCCAAGCTCACGACACTGCTGATGCAAAGGCGCCAGTTCCTCCCCGCTCAACACCCCGGGCTGTCCGCCAGCTTCCCGCGCCAACACGGCAGGCTCAAGCGGGATCAGTTGCTCGCGCACGAAACGCCGTACGGTGTCCTGCAGCAATCGATATTCTTCGGGTATCTCAAGATCCATCCGTCCCCTCCTGTAAACAAACGTCGCCGGGCGGGATCGACCCGCTCGA
>SKXG01000056.1 GCA_007128525.1 Pseudomonadales bacterium
TCAGGTTGAGCGGCACTAACATACCAGGCACAGGCAACGCGAGCGCAATTCCCGCGCTCACGGCCGCGGCAATGAAAACGACCGCCGCTTTCGACGACCTGTTCTGCCTTATCAGCAACAACGCGAGCAGGCCGAGAGCAGCCTGAAAGGCAAGCCCCGTCAGCAATGGGTAATGCTTCACGTCCGCCCCCTGCCTGACGGATCAACCGCGTCGCGGGCGATGGCCTGGAGATAGGGCATCAGCGCATCCGCAAAGTGGGCATAGCCGAGCGCGGCTTGCTCTTCTGTGGACAGCTCCGCCAGCGCTTGATACAGGTCAGCGGCAGCCTGCGGATAATCGATGATCTCCGCCAGTGGCCGGCAGCGAACACGTATCGTGAACAGAACCAGATCTGCATCCAGCCGGCGCAGGGTCTGCCGTTCAGAGCGCACGAACAGCACCGAAGGGTCCGTTACCTGCTCGGGCCAGGCTTCCGGCTGCACATGCAACGGTTCGTCGTCGAGATGGAGAAACCAGTTGCGGCGTTCAAAGGCTGAGCCTTCGCGAAGCCGGTCGAAGAAGCCGGCGATGGGGCGACCCAGCTTCGGGTTCAGGCCGGGCACCGGTGCGTGAATCTCAGCGAGGGTCCGCCCGATCTTGTCGGCTAATGACCAGTAGGACGGGGCGCAGACACAGGCCGCTACCAAGCGATAGGTGTCCCCATCACGCCGCATCAGGCACAGATCGTCTGGCACCAGCAGCGCCGCATCGATCAGCGGCGGTACGCTGGCATCCCACAACTCATTGTCGGCCCCGGATGCATTTCCAAGCTGGCGCCGGACAGCGCCCAAGACCTGCTGCTGTATCGCCGCAGTACCATCGAGGGCGCGGAATACCGGTGGCTGATTGCGTCCGAGCAATGCGGCCTTGCGCGCACGTTCGGCCGGGGTTATGGCTTCGGTCAGCCAGGCATTGTCGTCGATCTGGCGCAGCCCCATCCGAAAGCCACCGCGACCGCCACGCCACGGCGGATCCGACCAGAAGGACAGCGCTTCGGGCTCAGGCACAGCCTTATTCCGCGGTTACGAACCGGGCGGGATTGACCAGGTAACGCTCGAGAAAGAGTCCGGCTTCACGAATGATCGGCCCGACCCAGGCGGGATGTCGTGCCCAGCCATGCGGCTGTTCCGCGTAGATGTGCATCTCGACCCTGGCACCGGCCTTGGCAAGCGCCATGTACATATTGATCGACGCGGTTACCGGCACGACTTTGTCCGCGTTGCCGTGCAGAAAGAAGGTGGGTGGAAAATCCGGCCGGACGTAGTGCATGGGGCTGGCAGCCTCAGCCGCCGCAAGATCGGGCTCCGGGCCCAGCAATGCCGTGGCCGGCGTCATGCCCGAGCCACGTTTGCCGACAGAGAAGCCGACCGGCGGATACACAGCAATCACTGCAGCAACAGAGGTGTCGATGCCAGGCGTGCCGCCCTCGCCCTCGAACGCCGGCTGCCCAACAGTCCCGGCCAACAGCAGAGCCAGATGCGCCCCCGCCGAGTTGCCGTGCGCAGCGATACGCGCCGGGTCCACTCCCCAGTCCTCGGCATGGGCGCGAAAGTAGCGCATGGCCGCCTTGACGTCATGAATCTGTGCCGGCCAGGGCGCTTCCGGGGTCAGCCGGTATTCACAGGCCAGGCAGGTGAAGCCCTGTTCGCAATAGACCTCGGCCTGTGACGGCAGCATGGCCTTGGAACCCTGCCGCCAGCCGCCGCCATGAATCAGCAGGACACCGGCGCCGTTGGCTTTGGCAGGTCGGTACAGGTCGGCGTGCAACGGCCGACCACCGCCGGTCCCGAACACCAGATCAGTCTGGACATCAATTGCCACCATGCTCAGTCATCTGCCTCCTTGCCTTCCAGGGCCGCGCGGACGGCCGGCTCCAGTGACGCCAGCCCGGCAGCCTTGCCATGCTGCAACGCCGATTCCACATCCTGGCCTGCAACGTGGGCGGCGCGCAGCGCAAAGAGTGCACCAACCCGATTCGACGACGCACAGTGCACCAGCGTTTCGCCTTCAGCCTGGCTCAACAGCGCATCAAACTTGCGGGCGCTTTCCGCCGACAGGTCTTCTGCACTGCCCACCGGCAGCGTGTAGTAGTTCATGCCCAGCGACGCCAGCAACTCACGCTGATTGAAATCGAGGTCATCCATTTCTGCATCGGTGCGCAGGTTGATGACCGTCTTTACGCCGGCCTCGGCAAGCTCTCGAAACTGTTCCTCGGTCGGCTGCGCTGCAGTAATGATGCCCGACTCCGGATGACCCTCGCTCGGCAGGCCATGGCGCGATGCCGCGTCGCCGGCCTGCGCGATGGACGACCAGAGCATGGCCAGCAGCGTAAACACCAGGCCCATATACAGTGGCCGTAGTGCTGCGTAGGGATGTTGTGCCGCCGGCACGGTATCTGCCGGCGTGGATTGCCTGGTACGGTGTCTCATGGTTTGCCCCTTCTGATAACTCTCCCGGCCCCATTTCCGCACCATGACCTGAAAATTGCAACGCCCTGTGCGGAGGATGACCTAGACTGTTGCCCGACAAACAGAACATTGGATCTGGAGCTGTCATGACCACCACCCTGACCTGGCTGGGCATCGCGCTTTGTCTGTCGCAGTCCGCCCTGTTCTCGGGCATGAACCTGGGCCTGTTTTCAGTCAGCAAGCTGGTACTGTAAGTCGAAGCCAAGCTGGGGGACCGACAGGCGCAGCGCGTGCTTGGACTGCGCGCAGACGCCAATTTTGCCCTGGTCTCTATCCTGTGGGGCAATGTGGCCGTCAACGTCCTGCTGGCCCTGCTCTCAGGTTCTGTGCTCACCGGTGTTTCCGCTTTCCTGTTCTCGACCGTCGTCATCACGCTGTTCGCCGAAATCTTGCCGCAGGCCTGGTTTACCCGGCATGCCGTGACACTGGCGTCGACCCTGGCGCCGTGGCTACGCCTGTGGCAACTCATCCTCTACCCGGTCGCACGACCGACCGCCTGGGTGCTTGATGCCTGGCTGGGCCCTGAGAGCATCCGCTACTTCCGGGAGAAAGATCTGCGGCAGGTGATCCGACTGCATATGGCTTCGGAGGACAACGACATCGCGCGCGTCGAAGGTCAGGGGGCGCTGAATTTTCTCGACATTGATGATGTACCGCTCTACGCCGAAGGCGAGCCACTGGACCAGAACAGCATACTCACGCTGCCCTTCGATGGCGGTCAGCCACGCTTTCCCCGCATCGGCACCACTACTGACGATCCCTTTCTACAGGCGGTGGCACGGTCCGGAAAGCGCTGGGTGGTACTCGTCGACCCAGAGGCGCAACCACGGCTGGTGCTGCGCAGCGACAGCTTTGTTCGAGAGGCCCTGTTCGAGCCGGACGTGTTTCGGGCCAGTCGCCATTGCCACAGGCCCATCA
>SKXG01000023.1 GCA_007128525.1 Pseudomonadales bacterium
ACGGAACTCCTCCGAAAAGGCAGCCACTATCACTTTCAGCCCGGCCAGACAGGAGCTAAAGGCTGCGGCAAAAAAGAGAAAGAAAAAGGCCATTGCCAACCAGGCGCCCTGCGCCATTTCTTCAAACACGCGAGGCAGGGTGTCAAAAGCGAGCTGGCTGCCGGCATCCGGACTAAAGCCAAATGTGAACACAAACGGAAAGATCATCCAGCCAGCCAGCAATGCAATCGACGTTTCAGTCCCAGCCACCACAAGGCTGGCTCGAGGTACATGGGTCTTGCGCGGGATATAGCTCCCATAGGTGACCAGGTAGCCCTGGCCGATGGCCAGCGTGTAAAAGGCCTGACCGAATGCGAAGAACCACAAGGTGGGATTACTCAAGGCCGTGAAGTCCGCGCTGAACATGAAACGCCGGGCGTCATCCCAGCCATCCATGGTTGCCGCATAGAAGATGATGCCAACGATCATCAGCACCAGAACGGGCATCAGAACTTTGGAGAACTTCTCAATGGCACTGACACCGCGGATCAGCACCAGCGTTGCGAGTACTGTCACCGCGAAAAAATACCAGAGCGAGTTGTAACCAGACGTGAACTCGTCGAATGGCGAGACTGCCATCCGAAGCGCGGATACAGCGTAACCCATGGTCCAGCCGGTAATGACCAGGTAGTAACTGGTAATCGCCACCGTCAGCAGGACCACGAACCAGCCATAAACGGTGCCGAAACGGTTGACCTGACGGTAGGTACCAACGACCGAACCCTGTGCCAGCCGGCCGGCACCCACTTCCAGCATCATGATGGGCACAGCCACCACGAGCAGCGCGATCAGATAGGCCAGGATGAAAGCACCGCCGCCATTTTCCCCAACCATGTACGGAAAACGCCAAAGATTGCCAAGGCCGACGGCGGCAGCGGCCATGGAGAACACGAACGCCGGCTCAGATGACCACTGGCCACGTTGCTCTACGCTGCTTGGGGCGTCGCATTCCGGGAGTTTCATGCCGAGGGTTCAGTGCCCAGATCCGATGTATCAACAAAAGTCACGATGCCGGTCTCCAGCGAATATTCAGCGCCGACAATGCGCAACTGGCCTGCCTCGATCAGGCCAGACAGGATCGGAGATCCGGCGCGCAGTTGTGCCACTGAATGCTGGATGTTGGCCCGAACGGCTGCATCGAGAAGATCCTCGGTGCTGCCGCCCGCGTTCAGCCCAGCTTTAAGCAAAGGCGCTATCGCTGGTTGCACGCGACCGACGATTGCAGCCAGATTGGCCGACTGTTCCGTCGGCGGCCGGCTCAACTCTTCGAGCGCAGCCTGCACAGCGCCGCACCCCGAGTGGCCCAGCACCACGACCAGCGGCGTGCCAAAGCGATCAGCGGCGAATTCGATGCTACCAATCTGCGACGGTGCGACCACGTTCCCAGCCACCCGGATCACGAACAGGTCTCCAAGCCCCTGATCGAAAACGATCTCAGCCGGCACTCGCGAGTCTGAGCAGCCCAGCACGATGGCAAAGGGCGCCTGGCCCTGCGCCAGCTCTTCCCGGCGCATCTGGTTGGTCACACCGTCACGTCGGGCATTGCGGCCACTGACGAATCGCTCATTTCCAGCCTGCAAGCGCTGCAGCGCCTGTTGGGCATTGATCATGCGGGCTCCTGGCGGGGGTGACGGCCCGCGAACGCTAAAAGAGGACTTTACAGCTGTCAAACAGTATTGCGCCTTTCCCTTAGAGCCAGACACCGGCAACAGCTTTAAGATATATTATAGATACTCGTTTATGTGAGCTGTCGGGGTGCCATGAACAGCAGCCGGAGAACTGAGCGCGACAAGCAGCTGGTCCGCCGCCTGCCCTATCTCTGCCTGGCCTACGGCGCTGTCGGCGTGGGGGCGGTCGGTATCGTGCTGCCGCTGTTGCCAACCACACCGTTCCTGCTGGTGGCCGCCTGGGCCGCACCAAAGGGATCCCGCCGTCTGAATGTCTGGTTACGGCGCCATCAACGCTTCGGTCCAGTGCTTCGGGCCTGGCGCCAACAGCGCGCCGTACCACGCAACGCCAAGCAGCTGGCTGTCATCCTGCTCATCACGAGCTGGCTCATGCTTTGGGCCGGCGGCTTTCCATTGCCGGTGCTTGGCCTGACCGCCGCCTTGTTCCTGACCGTCGGCACCTTTGTGTGCACACGCCCTACCGCCACCCGCAATCGGAGCCAGCCATGAGCGTCATCGCGGCAGAGCATCGCCAGCCACCGCTAATGCTGGCCTACGCTTTTCGCCCCTTCTTCCTGCTGACCGCGATTTATGCTGCCCTGCTGGTACCGGTGTGGATGGGCGTGTTGTTCGCCGGCTGGCAGGTACCACTGAGCATGTCCCCGATCCGCTGGCACGCGCACGAGATGCTGTTCGGCCTGATTCCAGCTGCGATCGCCGGTTTTCTGCTGACCGCCATCAGCAACTGGACCGGCGCCCCGCCGCTTCGCGGCAAAGCTCTGCTGGGTCTGGTTTTGCTCTGGATCGCCGGGCGGCTCGCAATGTGGTTCAGCGCCTGGCTGCCCGCCGTAAGCGTTCTTGTCATCGACATGGCATTTCTTACGGCAATGGGCATCTACGTCACCTTGACACTGATGCGTCATGGAAACCGACGCAACTATCCGGTTGCCGGCGTCATTCTGCTGTTGGCCACAGCCAACCTGATGACCCATCTGCACCATCTCGGAGTGCTGCACCTGGCACCGGTCAGCGAGTCACTGGCCATGACCCTCATCGCCATTCTGATGATGGTGATTGGTGGTCGCATCACACCGGCATTCAGTCGCAACTGGCTGCAGATGAAGGGCCGTGATGCTTCCGGAATTGTCATGTCACCCGGCATCGAGCGGGCTGCGCTGTTCAGCGCTGCGCTCATGATACCGGCGGACCTGATCAGCGCTGCACCATTATTGGGCGGTGTTGCAGCACTTGTTGCCGCCGCCATCAATGGCTGGCGTCTGCTGCTGTGGCGCGGCTGGCGCGTACGCTCGGAACCACTTCTGTGGATTCTGCATCTGGGCTATGCCTGGATTGTTACTGCGCTGTTGATCAAAGGCCTGAGCCCCATTTTGGGTTGGGCTTCAACTGTCTGGCTGCATGCCATGGGAACAGGCGCTGTGGGCACGTTGCTGCTGGGTGTGATGACCAGGGTCTCTCTGGGTCACACGGGTCGTCCGTTGAAACTCCCGCGTGGCGCGACAGTCATATATCTGTTGATAATCGCAGCTGGTGTGATCCGACTGCTCGCAGGATTTGACGCAATAAATTATGGTATGGGCCTTACGCTCAGCACAGCGGCCTGGAGCCTGGCCTTCCTGCTGTTTCTCACCCTGTATTGGTCGATCTTGACCCAACCCCGGGCGGACGGTCGCCCAGGATGAAATAGGACAAGCTATGCG
>SKXG01000027.1 GCA_007128525.1 Pseudomonadales bacterium
CGGCAGTCAATGACCGGGACATTGGCGCCTCACCGAACCTGTTCAGCGCCGAGATAGACGGGGAAATGCGGCAGCTGGTGGGCGTTGGTGACAAAGGCGGCCGGTACATTGCTTTTGACCGTGTTACCGGAGAGCTGATCTGGGAGCAGCTGCTCGACCCGCGCAGCCCGCCCGGCAGCCCGATCGGTGGCGTCATGGGAACCGCCGCCGTCGGCAACGGGCACATTTTTGTCACCAACAACACCGCAACCACGGGTAGCCAGGCCGGCAACGCCCGGCCTGGCAGCGCCATTGCCTATGCCCTGGACGCAGCCACCGGCGCCGTCGCCTGGAACACCGTGCTGGACGAGGGCGTATTCAGCGCCGCCAGCTACAGCAACGGCCTGGTCTGGTTCGTCACCTGGGACGGCAGGCTGCGCGCACTGGATGCCGGTGACGGCTTTCAACTGCTGAGCCTGCCAGTCGGCACCAGCCCCGGCACCTATGACAGCGCCGAAGACGGTTTCCCGAACGGCTCCACCAGCGGCCCGGCCATCGCCAACGGCCGGGTTTACGTCGGCTACGGCTGGACCTGGGGCGCCAATGTTTCCGGCGGTCTGGCCATCCTGGCGTCCGACGAGACACCGCCGCCCTGGCAGTGGACCCCAAGTTGTCCCGTCAACTTCACGGCCGCACCGGGCCTGAATACCAGCTTCCCGACGGATGCCGGACCACGCGACTTCCACGTTCTGCCAGCCACCACCGGTTCAGGTCCGCGACCGGTGTTTGTCTCGCTGACCGGCACCGTGGAGACGGAACAGCAGTTCCTGGCCAACAGCCGGATCAACGAGCTGCCGGCTCAGGGCTGGACGGTTATCGCCCCGGTGCGCAACTGCGTGACGCAAGGGCACCCATGCGGCGCCACACCACCGCCGTCGATGGATGGCCGCACCTGGGAACCCTGGTTCGATGGCGCACCGGCCAACAACCAGACGTTCTGGACTGATGAAGGCCCTGATGTGCGCTTTATCGTCGACGCTGTGCGCTGTGCCGCCGCGGAGTTCGATATCGACCAGCACCGCATTTTTATTGGCGGCATTTCGGCCGGCGGCACATTGGCCAATCGCGCACTGACCTTCCGCTCAGACTTCTTTGCCGGCGGCGTCCCGGCTTCCGGCGAGTGGTATCGGGTCGATGGCGTCGGCATCAATGAGCCGGTAACAGACGAGATCATAGAGGGGCGCTGCTGCCCGCGGCCACTGCCCGAGCAGCTGCACCACAGCATCAACATCGTGGTCTGGGGCGGCGAAACCGACATCTGGCCGACCACGGGCACGCCGCTGGCGAACTACGGCCCAACCACCCGGCTGGCAGCGAATTACTACGCCAGCCAGGAACAGGTGGTCACCATCGCCTGCAGCGGCGACCACGGCCATTTGTGGCCACGCTCATCGGCATTCACCAGCTGGGTGGCTGAGACGCTGGCCTCTCACCCGAAGGGCACGCCGCCCGGCGCTTTCGTGCTGCCCGAGACGCCACCCGAGTTCAGCTGCGTGGTGGGACGGTTTCCGGACTGACCGGAGCGCTGGAAAAAGTGAAGAAAATATGGAAGTTGCGCCACGCCGGCAACCTAACTGCTTGAGCTGGCGTGACTTTCAAAAATACAAGTGACGCTATGGCAAATCTCTGCTTTTCATCCGCGAATGCTGAGGCTAATCTAGGCCCCCTCACTAGCCGCTGCTGTATGCGCATACAGTGTCATTCTCCTCGGCAGGGCGAACGCACGGCATACAGCACGGCTAGTTGAGGCCAAATCCCTCCGCCCGGATCAGGGCAACTCGTTACTCATCACCACGCAGCCACTGGCCGCAAACATGCCGCCCACACCCAGGGCCAGCGAGACCTTGGCGTTGTCGACCTGCGCCGCCGCGGTACCGCGCAGCTGCCGCACGCTCTCCTGCAGCGCGTACATGCCGTACATGCCGGAATGCATATAAGACAGCCCGCCACCGTTGGTATTCAGCGGCAGTTTGCCGCCGGGCCGGGTATTGCCTTCCTCGATAAAGGCCGGAGCCTCACCGCGGCCGACAAAGCCGAGATCTTCCAGACCATAGAACGGCAGATGCGCAAAGGCGTCGTAGATCATCATGTGGTCGACGTCGTCATGCTTGATGCCAGCATCCTTCATGGCTTCCGGGCCTGCGACGCTGAACGCCCGGCTCGTCGTCATGTCGGCCATCTGGCTGACCATCGGGGTCTCTGCGCTCTCACCGCCACCGATCACATACACGGGTTTGGTCGGGAAATCCTTGGCGCGCTCGGCCGACGTCAGGATCAGGGCACCGCCACCATCCGTCACCAGGCAGCACTCGAGCAGGTGAAACGGGTAGGCGATCATCCGAGAGTTCAGAACATCGTCCACAGTGATTGGGTCGCGGAAGGTAGCGCGCGGATTCTTGCCCGCCCATTCGCGCTGCACAACGGCTACGGTCGCCAGTTGCTCCGGTGTGACGCCATAGGTCTTGGCGTAGCGCAGATAGGGCAGCGTGAACATGGTCGGTGGCCCGACCGGTCCATAAGGTGCTTCGAACTGACCACTTAACGTAGAGCGACCGCCCATACCACGGCCACCAACACCAACGCGCGAACGGCCACTCTCGCCATGCGTGATCAACACGGTCTCACATTGGCCGGCGGCAATCGCGGCCGCGGCATGCCGAACGTGCAGCATGAACGAACAGCCACCTACCCCGGTGCCATCCGTCCACTTCGGCGTGATGCCCAAGTACAGAGCAAGATTCACCGGCGATTCACCGGCGGTGGCAATACCGTCGATGTCCTGCAGCTTGATGCCGGCATCGGCCACGGCATTCAGCGCTGCATCGGCATGCAGCATGGTCATGCTCATATCGGGGATGCGCCCGAGCTGCGTGGTTTCAGCGGCGCCTACGATAGCTACTGGATTCATGCGCCCTCCTTATCAGCCGGCTGAAACAGCGGCAGTGTGATCTCGTCAGACTCCTGCTGAAATACCACTTCAAGTGGCATGTCGAGCTGCAACGCCTCGGGCGTCTGTGGGCAGTTGATGATGTTGCTGAGCATGCGCGGACCTTCGTCGAGTTCGACGATGGCGATCGAGTACGGCTCATCCCAGGCCGGATGCGGCCGGTGGTTGATGTTGTAGCTCAGCAGTTTGCCCTTGCCACTGGCCTTGAATACGCTCACTGAACGCGAGCTGCAGGCCGGGCAAAAGGGCCGGGGTGGGAAGTACACATGGTTGCAGTCGTCACAGCGCTGCAGTCTGAGTTCCCCCGCCTTGGTCCCGTCCCAAAAATGCTGGGTCTCGGGCGTCGGTTGGGGGAGTGGGCGTTCCGCTTTGGGCATAGTCCGCTCTCCTGGTTTTGAAAATGACAAAGCGGCGAGTATCGCAAAGCGGCCATGC
>SKXG01000170.1 GCA_007128525.1 Pseudomonadales bacterium
CTCCACACAGAGCTGAGGTTCAGTTACACCAGCTATCCGAACATGCTCGGGTTCGCGTTCCGCGCAACGCACTGGCACGGCAAGCTGCGTGAGACACCAGAAGCCCGGCCATTCTGGTGTCCTTGTTATGCGCTGCCCTATGCGGCGATGTGGGCCGATGACCTGATCTGGCTGCCATCATTGCTTGCCGGAGAGACGATGCGAGGTGACTTTGTGATGGTGGGAGAGCAACTGGCCCGTCACAGCCTGCAGGCCCGGTCGCAGCAGCAGATGCGGCGGCTGGCGCAGATGGATGCGGCGGCTTTACAACAATGGCTCGACGGCAGCGAAGCGCCTTACGGAAACTGGTGAGCAGTCAATAGCGCACGCTTGAGGCAAGCGCAGGGAGATGGAAGTCATGCAAATCGGAATCTCGATGGCCAGCGCCCACCGTGTGCGCGACCCGCGCCAGGGCGCCAACCAGATGATTGAGCGGACCCGTGTTGCAGCAGCGGCCGGGCTCGATTCCTTGTTCGTTGGTGATCACCATGTCACAGCGGCACCGTACTATCAGAACAGTGTCATTCTGGCCCGCATGCTCGCCGAGTGGCCGTCGCGCCCGGCGGGGGCGCTCTATCTGCTGCCGCTGTGGAATCCGGTTTTGGTGGCAGAGCAGACCGCGACATTGGCGAGCCTGACCGGTGGACCTTTCATTCTGCAGTGCGCCCTCGGCGGCGATCCGGCGCAGAGTGCCGGTATGGGCATCGACATTCGGTACCGGCCATCGATGTTCGAACAGTCGCTCGACATTATCCGACGCCTGTGGGCCGGTGAAACGCTGGACGCCGATGGTCACTACCCGTTGCGTGGCAGCCGGATCGCGCCATTGCCGCCGGAACCGATCGAGGTCTGGATAGGCGCGACGGCACATCCGGCGATTGACCGGGCAGCGCGTCTAGGGGATGGCTGGATCGGTGACCCGGGTCTGACGCCGGAACAGGCTAAGCGCAGGCTGCAGATGTATCACGAGGCCTGTGACCGTGTCGGGCATAAGGTGGGTCGCCGCGTCATTCGTCGTGATATCTATGTCGGCGAATCGCAGTCTGCCGCGGCGCGGGCCATGGCCCCCTATGTTGAACGTGGCTATCGGGGTTTCGATCCGACGGCGCTCGTTATCGGTGATCCTGCATCGGTTGCAGATCAGTTCGCGGCGCTGTTTGATCTTGGCTACACCGACGTGCTGGTTCGCAACATCAGCGCCGATCAGACGCAGGCACTGGCCTGTCTGGAGCGCCTTGCGGAGGTGCGGCAGCGACTGGGGCTGTGACTGGAAGGCCGGGTGGCACTTGGCCCTGATTCAGTCAGGGCTGACGTAAGCCTGTCCGGCACGGTAGAGCGTCAGGCGGCTCTCCATGTCTGCCAGGCGCGTCGCACTGGCTTGTGCGTCGCCGCGCGAATGTGCCTGCCTTAGCGCGAGGCGCTGCGTTGCCACGGCTGCGTCGTAATCCCCGGTCGCTGCCTGGGCGGCGGCCAGGGTTTCCAGGTACTGCCAGTCATCGAACAGAATGGCCACCGGCCGGATCAGCGTCAGCGAGCGTTCAGCATGTCTGAGCGTTTCATCCGCGCTGGTTGCCAGCAGCCATGCCAGACGATGTCGGGCTTCCAGATTGCCCAGATCGCTGGCACTGCGATAGTGGTCCGCAGCCAGGTGCGCATTGCGGCTGACCAGGTTGCCACTTTCATACAATCGGCCGAGCAGCAGGTTGGCAGCCGGATGCTGCTGTGCGGCGGCGGCACGCAGGGGCGGCAGCGCCTGGGAGCGTCGATCCGGCATTTCCAGGTACAGGCGCCCGAGTTGAAAGGAGGCTTCGGTCAGGCCCTGCTGCGCAGCCTGCCTGTACCAGTGCTCGGCGCGTGTCTTGTCAGGCTCGGGATCCTGGTAGTTGCGATAGGCATCGCCGAGCATCAGTTGCGCGTGTGGGTGGCCACGTTCGGCACGGACACGTAGCCAGTCAACCAGTTCGGGACTGACACGGTGCTGGTACACGCCGTACAAGGTGCCGGCATAGTCATCCCCCTGTGGCAGGCTCAGGATGCCAGCCGGAACCTGGTTGCCGGTCCAGAAGCCCGAGATCTGAATGCTGTTGCTGAGCCGGCGGGTACCCGGCCCAAGTGGCCGGTCTTCCCGCCACTCGCCGTCGTGCAGGCTGCCATCCGGCAGTTGGGCGACGCCGCGTCCGTGGCGCCGGTCCTGATACCACTCGCCCTCATAGGTTGTGCCGTCGACCCGGGTTTCGCGTCCATAACCCTGGCGCTGATCTGTAACCCAAGTGCCTTCATAGCGCAGGGCCTCGCCAACAGACATGACACCGTAACCATGGCGTCGGCCATGTGCCCAGCCGCCTTCGTAGTGATAGTCGTCGGGCTCCTGGATCTCGCCAAAGCCGTGCGGGACATCGTTGTACCAGTCGCCTTCGTAACGGGCGCCGTCCGCAGCCCGGTAGCGACCGGGCCCGTTGCGGCGGCCCTGCTCCCAGTGTCCTTCATAGATGCTGCCATCGGCATACTCAAAGCGCCCCTGCCCCTCAGGGCTACCGTTAGCCCAGCTGCCCTCATAAACACCGTCCCGGCTTTCGAAACGGCCTTCACCATGGCGCTGTCCGGCCGCGAATTCACCGACGTAACGGCTGCCGTCCGGCATTTGCAGCATCCCCTGGCCATGCCGGACGCCATCCTGCCACTGCCCACGATAATGTTCGCCCGAAGGCAGGGTCTGGCGACCGGTGCCATGTGGGAGGCCATCAACGAAGTCACCGCGATAGTGTTGTCCGTCGGGCCAGTGGTATTCCGCCCGGCCCGTCAGGCGCAAGTCGGCTGGTCGGATGGACAGTTCGGTACCGTCATCCAGGATCAACTGGCCGGCTTCCGGGTCTCCGGGGTCACTGAGTTCGCCGGGATAGGGTGGTGTAGCGGCGCAGCCGCTGAGGACGCCGATAAGCAGCACACAGCCGATCAGCCGCGGCTGTTCAGCGCGCCAGCGTGCCAAACGACGAGCCATCCTCGTCCAAAACCTCGATGTGGCGAATCTGTTCGGCATCAGCGACGATGCCGAGGACGACGCAGGGATGCGTAATCACCTGGGCCAGCATGGCGTCGGGTGGGGGTGTGGTGCGCTGGATCTGCACGTGCAGCGTACCGTCCTCGAGCTGTGCCGGGCTGTCGGCATACACGCCATAGCCCGGTGTCGGCTGAGGACCCAGCGCAATCGCCAGCAGCAGGTCCGAGTCAGCGTGGCCCGGTGCATCCGGGTCAGCACCGTCATCATTGTCTTCGAACAGCATCTGGCCACCGCGCAATGCAGCGACCTGCTGGTAATCCAGCAGCGAGATGCCCTGCTCCAGACGGGGGCAGTCGCTAAGGCTCAGCAGCTCGATCAGTTCGA
>SKXG01000033.1 GCA_007128525.1 Pseudomonadales bacterium
GGTGGAATCGGGACCACCTGACCGTACGCTTTGTCGCTGCCTTCACACTCAGGCTCACAGGCGAAGCCACGGAAGCGCACCGCCAGTACCTGGGCACCATAGCTGCCTATACCCGGGCCGGATGACAGCTCGCCAGCGGACGGATTCAGCAAGGATCCGAAAAAGTCTGTGATCGTCAGCCCGAGCAGATTGCCGGTCAGGCTGAAGCTGAAAATGCCGCTCTGGCCGGCAGCGAGTCCGGCAGACGGATTGCCACTGCCCTGCCAGGAGAGATTGCCGCCTGCACTGCTGGCCGCACCTATGTCGAATTGACCAAATGGCGAGGCATTGATGCCGTCATCGAACAGCGGGCCGCCCAGCAGATTGAAGTTCGTGGGTGCCGAACTCAGAACCACACTGCTGATTGCCGGACTGCCGGCATTGGAGCCCGGGTTGTTGAACGCCAGTGCTGTCAGGTAGCCGTCGCTGCTGGTATTGGTAATCGCCAGTGTCAGCGTTGCTTCGTGGTCAGAGCCGGTGTAGGTGGCCAGCGCCTCGAAGCAGCCAAGATCGTTGATCCCGCAGCCGGCCAGCGGGACGCTGGTGGCCATGGCAGGTGTTGCGCCAAAGAGCAGCGTGGCAAACACCAAGGCTTTCGTATTCATAAGACCTCCCAGTGAATAACCGGGAAATCGGTAAGGCCGCAACAAGCAGGGGCTGCCGACCCGACTTCCAATAGTTCAGGTCAAAGAATGCGCCCGGCCGAAGCACTACGCAAGCGCTCAATGTCGAGACTTTGTAAGGGCGGGCCGTGAGGTTCGGTGGACTTGCAGTCCGCTGACCCCTGCCCAATCATGCAGCACTTTGCCGAAACCATATAAGAGGGGGCATTGTGAGTCTGACCAGACAGGTTTCGAGACTGCTGTTCGTGCTGATGGCCGCAGGGGGGTTGCTCATTGTGGCCGCAGCGGCACATGCCGACGACGCCGGCGCCGACCAGCCGGGGGACTACTTGAGCGGGTCACTGAACTACGACGGCCTGACACGCACCTTTCACTACTATCTGCCAACCAGCTATGACGGCTCCGAGCCGCTGCCGGTGGTGCTGGACTTCCATGGGTATTTCTCCAGCGGTCACGGCCAGAGGAACAATTCCCGGTTTGATCGCGTGGCAGAAGCCGAAGGCTTCATCGCGGTGTTTCCGGACGGTACCCCGGTACCTGATGACATGCGAAACCCCGCCTTCGACGGTGCCCAGTATCACTGGTACAGCACCGGAGCCGACGATGTCGGCTTCGTTGAAGCCCTGATCGACAACCTGGACCGGGAGCTGAACATTGATACCAGTCGTGTTTATGCAGCGGGAATGTCCAACGGCGGCGGCATGGCACTGAAGCTGGGGCTGGAGTTGACCGACCGCATCGCGGCGGTCGCTGTGGTGTCGTCGGGTTCGCACCGGGCGCTGATGACCGAACACATTGAGGCTGGCCGCGGTCTGTCGCGACCGTTCAGTTTCATTCTCAGCGTTGGCACTGCTGATGATGGCGCCTATGGACCCCATGAGGATCGTGTCGGCGTGGATGACGTCATTGCCTATTTCATAGCGGCCATAGGCGCCGATGAGGAAGCGGAAGTGACCCACTGGCCGGCCACGGATGACGACGAGACGAGTATCCGCCGTTATGTCCATGGCAATGGCGCGCGGGGCACGGAAGTTGTGCTGTATCAGGTGGCGGGTGGCGGGCACACCTGGCCGGGTGGACCGCAGTATTTGCCCGCGGACCGTATCGGCCCGGTCAGCATGCACCTGGACCAGAGTGCCGAGATCTGGCGCCACTTCGAGCGGCAGTCACTGCATGGGGAGTTGGGGCCTTGATGGCTGTTCGGTGACGATTGTGTTGTGGCGCGGGATGCTTTGCCCGAGCCCTGATCACTGCTGTCTATGCTGCCAGGCCAGCCGAATGCCGGCGATCAGGCCCTGGTAGCGTTTCTTGAGCAGGCGGCGCCGGGTGTAAAACTCTGAGCGTGCACTGTCGAAGGTGCCGGGCTCGACGGACTGCAACAGGGTTTCCCAGGAGTCGTCGGCTTCATTGCCGAACCGGATCAAGTCATTCGTGATCGAGCCGTGCACGGCAATTTGTTGTTTCACTCGGGGCAGGTGGTTCTTCCAGGCGCCAACGCCGGCTGGCGCAATCGGCCGAACGCTGTTCAGATCTTTTGCCGTGCCCTCGTCGGGCTGCGCATGGTGGTGGTATTGGCTGAAGCGATGTTTGACGGTGAGAAATGGCAGGTGTTCGGCGATCAGATCCTGAACGCGATCAGGGTTGGTGACGAAGTCCTCGTACCGGAACCAGAGGAATCGTGGCAGCGTCTCGATTTCATCGAAGGCTGTAACGAAAGCCTTCCAGCTCTTCAGGCTGGTCCAGTAGGTGCCGGGCTGCCTGCTGTTGAAGCTGACGATGCTGTCGCGCGGGTCGCGCACAATGCAGATGACGTACAACGCTCGATAGAGCCTGAGTGGCCACTTGACCTTGAGGTAGTCATCCGGCTTTTTGGTCAGGAAGACCTGCCCATCCGGCGGGTTGAGGTTGGATATAGAGGCTTCGTGGTTCAGCGTCCGGTCGATGTTGAAACCCACTTTCATGGCTTCGGCCAGCAGCGTGGTCCCGGTTCGTGGGCTGCTCCCTATGATGTGGATTCGTTTCAACCTGGTACGCTCCAAAACTGAACTTCCATAAGCCACCAGGTAAGGTTCAAAGCCTGCCTCAACGCTGAGTGACACCAGGGCCGCATAGTGCCCAGGATTACCCGACGATGACAACTCGCTGAAGGCACGGTTTCACTGTGGCGAGGCTGGATCGGCCTGTGGCCGTTGCGCGCTATTTTTTGTATATTAGGGGTATCTAATTGTGTGATCCCCGGCGAGGTAACGCCTATGAGGTCGTCGAGTGCGGCAGTGGACCTGACAGCATTTGAAGCGCAAGCGGAAGAGGCAGCTCGCATGCTCAAGCTGTTGGCCAATGAGAAGCGTCTGTTGATTCTCTGTCAACTGGTGTCCGAGGAGGAGATGTCGGTTGGTGAGCTGGCCATGCATGTGGATCTCAGCCAATCCGCCTTGTCGCAACACCTGGCGCGTTTGCGTGAGGAAGGCCTGGTCGCCACCCGGCGCGAGTCCCAGACCATTTATTATCGGCTCGCTGATCCTGATGTGACGCGGCTGTTGGCGACCCTGAAGGACATTTACTGTCCCTGAAACTGAGGAGTTCTGATGGCGGAACCGTCGAAATCCGCATCGCAATCCCGTGGGCCGGCGACCAAAAGCAGGCTGGCTTTCTTCCGCAGTTTTCTGCGTCAGCCGCAGATGATTGGCTCGCTGATTCCCAGTTCGCGCTTCCTTGAGCGGCGGCTGGTGGCAGAGGCCGGTGTGGCCAGTGCCGA
>SKXG01000188.1 GCA_007128525.1 Pseudomonadales bacterium
AGAATACCAGGCCGGCGCCCTGCAGACGGCTGGCCAATGCCGACCGCGACTCCGGACGCAGCTCGATCCGATGCAGCGGATCCTCAGTAACTGGAACTTGATCCATGTCATAGCTGATGCGGTCGGTCAAAGAAACCAGGCTGGTGACTGGGCCGGGCCAATGCGTGGCATAGAGGTGCGAGCCAGTTAAGTACTTGTGTGTCAGAGTCAGCCGGCCTTCCGTGTCATACCTGGCTCGCACAGCCGGCAGCAGGATCAGTTCATTGTTCTCTGCGGGCATTGGTTCCCCCTGTCAGCCTGAACCGTTGGCACCCGGTGGTCTGCGGGCTATCTCCTCCAACATCGCTTCCACCTCGTGGACAGGCACTTCAAAGCCTTCCGCTGTGGGCAGACCCACCAGGAAGGCAAAGCCCATACCCATACGGTCGGTATACTCCTTATACGGCATGGCAAAGCGGTCCGGCGGCTGCAGCACCAATAATGTCGCGTTCTCGGCAGCGCTGTAAATGACGTGAGAGAGGTGGCTGCCTTCGACGCTGACCACCAGCCGGGCGTTCAGAGACCGCTGTGCGATCTCCGCAGCGCTCATGTGATCCGTGTCCAGGATGTCGAAGCCGAGCGTCTGCAATTGCGCCTCAAGCGCTGCCGCATTGGTGAGTACACGCGGCATACCCGCAGCGCCGCGACGCAGAAATATGCAGGGCTGGTCTGCCGGCGCTGTAAGGTGCTGGCGCAGTGCCGCTCGGAGTTGCTGGTAGCGCGCCGCCTTCAGGCTGTTCTGCGCATAATCCGTGTAGATCACCAGGCGCTCAATAAATGCATGCTGCACAGGTTCGGGCACTGGCACTGCGCACAACTCACGATAGCCGGCTTCGTGCTCATAGTGCTTGCTGACCATGGTCAACGGCGGTGGGCCATCCGGTTCCAGCAGTGCCAGTGGAAAGTCATCAAGCAGCAGCGTGCCAAAGAAATGACTGCCCGATCTGCTGGTCACCAGCCGGGCTTCGGTCAGGTGTTGACAGGATCCGCGTCCGGGATGCCACAGGCGTTCCGGACCATAACCCGGTTGCAGGCGTCCAGCGCCCTTGTACAGATGAGCGCCACTCAGCCACACATTCTGCAGCAGGTGGCCTTCACTGGCTGCGTGCTGCCCGACGCCCCCTTCAATCAGCGGCTTTTCCCGGTCCCAGCTCTGCCAGGGCGACAGCTTGCGAATACGGGCCAGATGATCCGGCGGATACAGCGCGGGTGGATTCCGACATGCTTCAGCCGGGCAAAGCTCCC
This sequence comes from Pseudomonadales bacterium, assembly GCA_007128525.1. Classification (GTDB taxonomy): domain Bacteria; phylum Pseudomonadota; class Gammaproteobacteria; order Pseudomonadales; family Azotimanducaceae; genus SKXG01. The sequence goes on from SKXG01000188.1 coordinate 1,285, forward strand.
AACTCCGGGTTGCCAGCGATTTCAGATCGACCGCCCTGCCGGCCAGCAGTCGATGCAGCCCCCGACGCAGCATTGGCACGTTGAGCGGCAGCACTGAGCCCGGCATCAGCCAAACTCTGCCAGGCTGTCCGTTACACGCCGCAGGTCGTCCAGACTGAGATCTGGATAGATGGGCAGACACAAAACGCGGGCAGCCACCTCGTTGGCATGCGGCAGGTTCTCCGGTGCTGCTGATGGCAGGTGCTTATAGGGCGCCATATTGGAGATTAGCGGGAAGAAATAGCGCCGGGTATAGATACCGCGTCGACGCAGACGCAAATACAGCTCGTCACGACTCAACGGGTAATCCGCGCTCACCAGTATCGGGAAGTACGCAAAGTTGCTGTCCAGGCCGTCCGGCAATGGCGGGCAATCGATACCTGGCACGCTGGCCAGCAGCTCGCGATAGGTCTGATCCACTTGCTTGCGGGCCTCAAGCCAGCAACGCACATACGGCAGCTCAACCAGGCCAACCGCGGCACTGAGCTCCGACATCTTTGCGTTCAGTCCAATTTCAGTGACCTCGACCTCATCAACGATGCCATTGTTGCGCAACGCATCCAGCGACCGTTTCGTTTCCAGGTCGTGGCAGATGATGGCACCACCCTCAAAGGTGTTCATCACCTTGGTGGCGTGAAAGCTCAGCACCGACAAGTCACCGAAGCTGGCCAGTGGCCGGCCGAAGTGCTGAGCACCAAAGGCATGGGCGGCATCATAAATCAGACGGAGATCGTGCGCGGCTGCCAGCGCCGACAGTCCGGTCACGTCGCAGGGCCGACCGTAACAATGCACCGGCAGTATGCCCCCCGTGTTGGGTGTAATGGCATGGGCCGCGGCGATTGGATCCAGCGTCATGGTCTGCGGGTCGATGTCGGCAAACACCGGCTCCAGTCCGGCCCAGCGGATGGCATGGGTGGTGGCCACAAAGCTGAACGGCGACGTGATCACCTGACTGCCCGGTGTGCACTGCCGCAAAGCCAGTATCAGACCCAGGGTGGCATTGCTGACCAGCGAGACACCTGATACACCAAGGTCATCAGCGAGCTGCGCTTCGAAGGCTTCATGCAGCGGACCGCCATTGGTCAGTACCCGACGCGACCAGATTCCTTCCAGTAACGGTAGCAAGTCGGCCAGCGGGGGCAGCATCGGCCGTGTTACATAAAGGTTCTCGATCCCGCTCATCAGCGGTAAGCCTCGCGCGGTAAATGTTTATCCCACACTACGGCGCTTGGGCGGGTCTGACCATAAGAGAACTGTAAGCGACCGGATGCGCTCCGGCCGGCGGTAGCAGCGCTTAGTGCGGTGCTCCCGACAGGAAGAATACCACCCCTGCAATAATACAGCCCATGATGACCAGAATGGCCAGTGCATCAGCTTGGCCGTCGGTCAGGCCTTTGCCCTGCTTGTCGTTGGTGTCGTCCATAGCCCTCTCCAAAGCCGCAGATATTGAATGGTCCATTCAGGCGGAGCGCATTCTAGCCGCATTGCCGAAAGGATTCACGAGGGTCGTGAGATTCTCGGTGTTATAATGTGTCCAAGGTTCTATGCATAGTCAGTTTTTTTCATTTAAACAGGGGCTTATAGCTGCTAATGTGCGGCGCCCAATGGCTCCAAGCGGTAGTACATGTTATGTACCAGTACGACAATTTTGACCAGGACTTCGTCAATGAGCGGGTCGCCCAGTATCGCGATCAGACCCGTCGATACCTGGCCGGCGAGCTGGCAGAAGATGAGTTCCGCCAGCTGAGGCTGCGAAACGGCCTGTACATTCAGCGCCTGGCGCCGATGCTGCGTGTCGCCGTACCCTATGGCACCCTGTCTTCGACCCAGCTGCGCCGCCTGGCACACATCAGCCGCCACTATGACCGGGGTTACGGCCATCTCAGCACCCGCCAGAACATGCAGTTCAACTGGCCGGAGCTTGAGGAAGTGCCAGACATCCTGGCCGAGCTGGCCGAGGTGCAGATGCACGCCATTCAGACCAGTGGCAACTGCATCCGTAACATTACGTCGGATCATCTGGCCGGGGTCGCCGGGGACGAACTCATGGATCCGCGCCCCTACTGCGAGCTGATCCGGCAGTGG
>SKXG01000106.1 GCA_007128525.1 Pseudomonadales bacterium
GCCCGGCGTTTCGATCGCACCAACCGGCTTGATTGCGTTGACGGCAATACCCTTCTCCTTCAGCTCTGCCGCCAGACCGATCGTCATGCCTTCAACCGCCCGCTTGGTCGCGCCATAGTGGGAACCGCGCTGGGCTGCAACCGACGACACGTTGATGATGTTGCCGCTGCCTTGCTCAAGCATGGCCGGCAGCACGGCTCGAATGCAGTGAAAGGGCCCGTGCACATTAACCTTGAACTCCAGTTCCCAGTGTTTGGGCTGGATGGTTGAGATGAATCCGGGTGGCTGGATGGCCGCGTTGGTCATCAGAACGTCAATGCGCCCCCACTGCGCCATAACCTGGTCAACGGCCGATTGAATCGAATCTGTATCGGCCACATTGCATACTACGGGCAAGGCTTCTCCGCCCGCTTCTTCGACCAGCTTCGCAGTGTGATAAATGGTGCCTGGCAGGCGTGGATCCTTCTCCTCGGTGGTGCGTGCGGCCACCACGACCCGGGCACCCTCGCGCGCATAAGCTACAGCGCAGTACTCGCCCAAACCCCGACTGGCGCCGGTGATCATCACGACTTTGCCTGTGAGTCGCCCTGTCATAATCCCTCCCGCTGTTCGGTCGCCCAACACTTGAACGTTAGTATTTGATAGTACAACCATAAGGTGTGGTCTGCGCCACAGCCACCTGACGATCGGCAAGCAGATCTTCCAGTGCATGCCGGACATGATTGCGAGCGCCTTCCAGACTGGCCGGCCGCGCCGACGGCCGGTCATCAACGGCTCCGAGGTAGGCAATGGTGCCGTCCTCATCGATGACCACTACTTCCGGCGTGGTGCGCGCGCCATAGGCACGTCCGACCTCTCCGCTGGGATCAAAGACGACCGCAGTCGGGTAGGCATCGCGTTCCGCTGTCAACGCATTGGCCTCGTCCGGCTCAACAAAGCCCTGAGCGCCGGGCCTGGAAGAAATGACGGTCAGCCAGATCATATCGGCATCACGAGCCTCTCGCTGCATCTGCTGCATGTTGCCGGCGTCATAGTGCTTCCTGACAAAGGGACAGTCGTGGTTGGTCCACTCCAGAATGACCCGGGTACCTGCGTAATCAGACAACCTGTGCACCTCACCATGGCTGTCAGTCAGGCTGAACTCCGGCGCCTGGCTGCCAGGGTTCAGATCCGAACCATGGGCCTGTAAAACCATAACCAGCGCAAAGGCCACCACAACTGCCAGCCAACGGTTAGCGCGCTCTCGCATTGCAGTCTGCATATCTCCCCCTCGTTGAAAAACTGGTCATGCCGGATCCGGCAGTGCCGCCAGCAACTCCACCATCATGCGCTCGGTAAGCAGCTGCGGCAGTATCTGCGGCTCCGCATCCGGCCCAGGATAGAACACGTAAAGCGGTACGCCGCTACGGTTGAAAGCCTCTATCCCACGGGCGATGCGGTCATCGCGGTTGGTCCAGTCCGCCTTGATTCGCGTGACGTCTTTGGCTTCAAACAGCGCCCGCACCTGACTGGTTTCGATCGCAATGCGCTCATTCGCCTTGCAGGTAATACACCAGTCAGCGGTAAAGTTCACAAATACGGGGCCTTCTGTGCGGGCTTCTCTGACCTGCTCCTCGGACCAGGTCAGCCAGTCATCGCTTGCCAACCCCGGGTTGGTCACCGTGGGCGCTGCTCCGATCAGCGCCAGCCAAAGTGCCATACCGCCGATACCGGCTGTCCAGGCCATGGCCCGAGCGGGTGCGGACTGCAATCGCCCCAGCCAGATCACCAGCGCCAGCGTCACCGCGCCACCCAGCGCCATAATCACGCCGTCAGAACCAGTCTGCTGCGTCAGAACCCAGACCAGCCAGATCGCCGATGCATACATCGGAAACGCCAGCGCTTCCTTGAAGCGCAGCATCCAGGGCCCCGGCCGAGGCAACCAGTTCAAGGCGCCCGGTATGGCGCACAGCAGAACGAAAGGCAGCGCCATGCCAGCCCCGAGACCCACGAAAATCAGCAGGGTCATTGCCGGCGGCTGCACCAGCGCATAGCCGAGGGCGACACCCATCAAAGGGGCGGTACAGGGCGTAGCCACCACGGTTGCGAGCAGGCCCGTGAAGAATGACTGTCGATGTCCGTGCCCCTGAGTCAGGCCCTGCCCCACGCCCATCAGGCGCTGACCAAACTCAAACACACCAGACAGGTTCAGGCCGATCAGAAAGAACAGCCAGGCGAGCAGTACGACCACCACCGGATTCTGCAGGTGAAAGCCCCAGCCAACTGCCATACCGCTGCTGCGAAGTGCGATCAGCACCAGAGCAAGCGCCACAAAGCCTGCCAGAACGCCGATACCGTAGATCAGCCCATGGCCGGCAATGCGCGCCTGGCCATGGCTGCCACCGCCGAGCTGCATCAGTGCCAACAGCTTGATGGACAGCACCGGGAAGACACAGGGCATCAGGTTCAGGATCATGCCGCCGACCAGCGCCATGCCCAATGCGGCCAGCCAGCCTGGCCCGCTACCGGCGCCAGCCGGCCCGGCCAATGCCCCTGAACGCCCGTCGCCCGCAGCAGCGGCCTCACCGGCTCGACCGCGCGGCTGCGGGTCCACTTCGTAGGCCCGCACGATCCGGCTGTCGTCGACCTGTTCGGTCAGCACCACGATGCCAGCGCGGCTGTCCGGCTGCGCGAACCCGAGCGGCACTTCAATACGCAGCGCACCGTTATCGATGCTGCGCGTCTGCGTGGCGGCGTGATCAATGCTGTCGATGGCGTATGGGAAGTAGTCGGCCTGGCGCAAGTCCGGATCTGCCGGCAGCTCCAGATCCAGAACGAGACGACCGTCTGCAGCCTGATATTGCGCAGTGCCTGGCCAGGGTACGGGCAAGGCCGCAGCCGCTTGCTGGATCTGTTGCCGCGCCGCACCGGCCTGTCGGTCACCGGCCGTCACAACCAGGGTCAACAGGCCCTCTTCCGGTATGCACTCTTCTTCACAGATCAGCCAATAGGCATCAGCGACCAGTTCATAGTCCTGCCCGGGCACCAGCGTGTCCGGCGCCTGAACCTCTACCAGCAGCAGCGCTTCGTCCGGGTACCCGAAACTGACCAGCGGGCCCACCGCAATGCGCTCTGGGATCGGCCAGTGAATGTCGCTGGCCGTCCAGCCATCCGGGAGCTGCCAGTCCAGTTCCGTTGGCTCGCCACTGTCGCCGGGATTGCGCCAATAGGTGTGCCAGCCAGGCCGCATCTGCTGCTCAACGGCCACCCAGAAGCGCTGGCCCGGCTCCACCTGCGCATACTCGCCCAGCAGCCGGGTTTCCATATGGTTGGTGACAACGGGATCGCCCACGCCACCAAGCGCCGGCCCAGCGAGCAGTAACAGCATTGCCAGGCTGCTGGCCCGGA
>SKXG01000257.1 GCA_007128525.1 Pseudomonadales bacterium
CCAGCGTTCGGTTCAGATCCCGCAGCAGGGCGGTGCCATCGATGTAGTAGGAGCCGTCCGGCTGCGGATGCACTTCCGGCAGCGTGGCGGCAAAGTCGGTGGTGAAGTCACCAACGATTTCCTCGAGGATGTCCTCCAGCGTAACCAGCCCCTGAATATCGCCGTATTCATCCACCACCAGCGCAATGCGCCGTTTTACCTTCTGAAAGTTGAACAGCTGTATGTGCAGCGGGGTGCCTTCCGGTACGAAATATGGCTCACGTGTCTGCTCCAGCAATTCTGCTTTGGACAGTTTGCCCTGCTGGATAAAGCGTGCCGCACGGCGCAGATGCAGGATGCCAAGCACGTTGTTGATGTTGTCCTGGTACACAGGCAGGCGCGTGTGCTGACTGTTGGCGATCAGTGAGATGATGTCATTGATATTGTCGTCGATGTCGATGCCCACAATCTCGCTGCGTGGAATCATGATGTCGTCGACGGTCACTTTTTCCAGGTCCACAACGCCAAGCAGCATGTTCTGACGACGCTGCGGAATGTGTGCGCCTTCGTGCAGCAGGGTGCGCAGTTCATCCAGACTCAGGTGGTCATCGGTGGCCGGATTGGCGCCGCGGGTGAAGGGCTGGACCATCAGATTACTGACGCTGTTGATCAGAATGACGAAGGGGTACAGGAGCGTCAGCATCGGCCGCAGCAGCAGGCTTGATGGAAACGCGATGCGCTCGGGTTTGACGGCTGCCACGGTTTTCGGGGCCACTTCGGCAAAGATCAGGAAAACAAGAGTGATGACGAATGGTGCCAGGGCCACCCCGGTGTCGCCGAACAGGCGCAGCCCGATGATGGCCGCCAGGGTCGCTGCGATGTTGTTGACCAGATTGTTGCCGATCAGAATGACCCCGAGCAGACGGTCGGGGCGGCGCAGCAGGTGGACCACGCGGCGTGCGGCACGATGTCCTTCGTTGGCCAGATGCCGCAATCGATAGCGATTAATGGCCATCATGGCGGTTTCGCTGCCGGAGAAGTAAGCGGACATCAGCACCAGAATGATGACCACACTGAAAAGTGCAATCGTCGACAGTTCAGTCAGCATGGCAGCCTCAGGTCAACAGAAATTCGAGAACGAACTTGCTACCGAAGTAGGCCAGGGCGAGGAAGGCGAAGCCGGTCAGGGTCCAGCGTGTGGCCGTGGCACCACGCCAGCCAAAGACATGGTGGCCGGTCAGCAGCGCGGCAAAGATCAGCCAGGAAATAAGCGAGAAGAACGTGTGGTGCGCAACGTTCTGTGCGAAGAGATCGGTCAGGAATACAAAGCCGCTGGTGATGGCCGCCGTCAGCAGCACAAAGCCGGTCCAAAGCAGCTGAAACAGCATCCGCTCCATGCTCAGCAGCGGTGGCAACAGCCTGAGCAGTGCAATCGGCTGATGCGATTTCAGGCCGCGCTCCTGGACCCAGACTGCGATGGACTGCACTGCTGCCATGGCCAGGATGGTGTAGGCGAGCAGCGAGAAGACCATGTGCGTGACCAGGCCGGCGTCGAAGCTTTCACGCAGATGTGTGGTGCCCGCTGACATCAGGCTGCCGATCAAGGCCACAGCGCCGAGCGGGAAAATCAGCACAAACAGGTTGTCGAGTGGCTGCCACAGGTTGGCGAGCAGCACAAACACGATCATGATCAGCGCGATCAGCGCGGCAATGGTCAGCAGACTGAGGTCAACCCCTTCAGGATGGATCAGGGTCTGGCTCAGGCTCAGCGCATGCAAAGCAACTGCCGGCAGAGCCAGCCCGTATAGCAGGCGGCGCGCAGGCGGCTGTTGGCGGCGGAAAGCGGCGATCTGGTGCACCACACACAGCAGGTAAAGGGCTGCGGCTGTCACCCCGGTGAGGGTAGAAATCATCAGCTTAGTGCCAGAACTCTTGGCCAGGATTTGCCGGAAAGTTTGACAGATGGGGGGCGAATTTCAATTCTCCAGTTCAGACGTGCGTGGGCGCATGCCGGTCGATTTGGCTATACTGCGCGCTTCGTAACAGGGTAGACCTATGTTTGAGAACCTTTCGGAACGACTGAGCAGCAGTCTGCGTGCCATCAGCGGCAAGTCGCGCCTGACGGATGACAACATCGCTGATGCCTTGCGCGATGTGCGCATGGCGCTGCTGGAAGCCGATGTTGCGCTCAGCGTGGTCAAGGACTTTGTCGAACAGGTCCGGCAGCGTGCGCTGGGCCAGCAGATTGGCGCCCATCTGAACGCCGGCGAGGCTTTCGTCAAGATTGTCCATGAGCAGCTGATCGAGCTGATGGGCGCGGAGAACGACCAGTTGCAGCTGGCCGTCAAGCCGCCGGCGGTGATTCTGATGGCGGGCCTGCAGGGTGCTGGCAAGACCACCGCCACGGCCAAGCTGGCCCGTTATCTGATCGAGCGTGAGCGCAAAAAGGTGGCCGTGGTCAGCGCTGACGTCTATCGTCCGGCCGCCATTGATCAGCTGGAGACCCTGGCCGGCGAAGTCGGCGCACGCTTCCTGCCCAGCACCGGCGCCGAGCAGCCGGTCGCCATCGCCGAGCGGGCGCTGGAGGCCGCGCGCAATCACCTGGTGGATGTGCTGATTGTCGACACCGCCGGCCGTCTGGCCATCGACGAAGCGATGATGGACGAGATCAAGGCGCTGCATGGTGCGCTGAGCCCGGCCGAGACGCTGTTCGTGGTCGATGCCATGACCGGTCAGGATGCCGCCAATACCGCCCGGGCCTTTGCCGAAGCGCTGCCGTTAACCGGCGTGATTCTGGCCAAGGCGGATGGTGACTCGCGCGGTGGTGCGGCGCTGTCGGTGCGCGCCATCACCGGCAAGCCAATCAAGTTCCTCGGTATGGGCGAGAAGCCGGAGGCCCTGGAGCCGTTCTACCCGGATCGGATGGCCTCACGAATTCTCGGCATGGGCGACATGCTGAGCCTGATTGAGGAGGCCGAGCGCAAGGTCGACAAGGCCAAGGCGCAGAAATTTGCCCGCAAGATGCAAAAGGGCAACAAGTTCGATCTCGAGGATTTTCGGGATCAACTGCAGCAGATGTCGAATATGGGCGGTATAGGCAGCATGCTCGAGAAGCTGCCAGGCGTCGGACAGGCGCAGCTGCAGGCGGCGCAGGCCCAGATCGATGAGAACCGCTTCCGCCGCATGGAAGCCATCATCAACTCGATGACGCCGCATGAACGGCAGTATCCGGACGTCATCAGCGGCTCCCGCAAGCGGCGTATTGCGGCAGGCAGCGGGACCCAGATCCCGGATGTGAATCAGGTGCTCAAGCAGCACAAACAGATGCAGAAGATGATGAAGAAGGCCACCAAGAAGGGCGGCATGACCAAAATGATGCGGGGCATGCAGGGGGC
>SKXG01000278.1 GCA_007128525.1 Pseudomonadales bacterium
ACAGCATGTCGAAGGTGAGCCCGAACAACGCCATGACGATAAAGCAGCCAGCAAAGGAGACCGGCAGCCCCATCATCACCCAGAAAGCATGTCGTGCACTGAAGAAGAGCCAGAGCGTCAGCAAGACCAGCAGCAGCCCTTGCAGCGCATTGCGGACCAGCATGCCCAGACGATCCGAGACCAGCGACGCCAGGTTCTCGGTAATCGCGAGCGATATGCCGTCCATGTGCTTTGCCCGTTCATCAAGAAAAGCCTCGACGTTGCCCAGGATCACCAGCGCATCATCATCACGACTCTTTTCGATCGTCAGAATTGCCGCTGGCAGGCCATTGAAGCGGATGCGTTGCTCGGGATACTCAAAACTGTAGCTGACCTCGCCCAGATCACGGATCCGGATCTGCCGGCCATCAGCCGCGCCCCCAACCACCAACTCGGACAGCGCTTGCGGTGACCGCCGCTCTTCGGCAACCAACAGCGTCAGGCTGCCGTCCTCTGTCACCACCTCACCAGCCGGCATTTCCACGCTGGCGCCTCGAACAGCACGGTGCACATCACCGACCGAAAGCCCGGCACCCTGCAGGGCAGCGCGATTCAGCTCGATTCGCAGCTTGGGCTGGGTAAAGCCACGGATGCCCACCTGGTTAACGCCGGGCACCTGTTTCAAGTCCAGCTTCAACTGCTCGGCATAGTGCTGCAACCTGGTGTCATCAAGGTCACCATAAGCCGCGATCGCCAGCACCGGCTCAGACAACCCCAGCACTTCGACAACCGGCGATTCGCTGGCCAGTGGCAGATTGTCGATCGCATCGACCTGCGTCTTGATGTCACTGAGAAAGCGATCGATCGGCACGCCTTCCCGTGCCTCCACGCGGGCCCGTGCCAGATTGGGTTGCGCGGTACACATCAACTCACTTACACCGTTGACTCGATCGATGGCATCTTCCAGGCGCAGGCAAATAGCTTCTTCCACTCGGGCAGCACTGGCACCCGGATAGACCACCCGGACTTCCACAGTGTCCAGCGGCAAGGGGGGAAAGGTAGATCGGTTGATCTGTGTCGCGCTGTACAGTCCTAGTCCCAGAAGCAGCAGCATGACCAGGTTGGCGGCATTCGGATGGGCCACAAAAAATCGCAGCATCGCCATTACCTCGTCACGGCTGAATCACGCCATCGCCATCGTCTGGTGCAGTCTGAACCGGCGCCAGCGATGCGCCATCCTCATCAGTCAACCGGACTTCGACCGGCATGCCGTGAACAGGAAACGGCAGATCGGTCAGCAGCAAAAGATCACCGCTGCCCAGGCCATGTTCGATCACCACCTGATCCTTCTGCTCGAAGGCGACTTCTACCTGGCGTCTGACGAGACGGTCGTCGGCATCAATGACAAAGACGTAACCAGCCCGATGTGTCTGACGTGGGATCACTATTCGCTCTGCCAAAGGTGTGCCTTCGATCTGAACGCGCACATAGAGGCCACTGTGCGGCAATCTGTCCACATCCTGACCACTAAGCCGAATATCCACCGGAATCATGCGATAAACCGGATCCAGTGCCGTATCGATGCGGACCACCTCGCCCCGCCAACTCAACGTCCGCCGGCCGTCGTCGTAGCTGACCAATCCCTGCAGTTGCGACAACGCCTCGGGATCATCCGCCTGCCCCTGCAACTGCGGGAACCGCCGCCACAACTGTGCCGGTGAGACGTACATGCGCACCTCAACCGGCGCCGTGGCCGTCGCGCGCAACAGCGGCTGGCCAGCAGGAACAAACTGACCTGATTCGACATCGACGCGCTCAATCCGGCCAGCGAACGGCATTCGCAACTCGGTTCGCGCAAGATCCTCATCTGCCCGCATGAGGCGCGCCGATGCCTCATCACGCTGTGCCTCCAGGACACGTCGCTGAGCTGGGATCTGATTCTGTTGACCGCTTAACTGCTGCACGCTCTGCCGTTGCTGTAGCAACCGACGCTCTTCTGCATCGAGTTCAAGCCGGCTGATCTGGCCACGTTCATACAAAGCGCGGCGTCTGTCGTACTCGGCATCTGCCAGCGTCAGCGCGCGACGCTCGATTGCCAGCGCCTCAGTCAGATCTGTTGCCCGCACCTCGAGTTCAGACAGCTGCGCCTGCGCACGACGGTGCGCGGCTTCCGCCTGCGCCTGTACCAACTGGTAATCCGTCGGATCGATCTGCATCAACAAGGTGCCATCCTGGAAGCTGGCCCCCTGCTCGAGCTGCTCATGCCGGAAGCTGATCCGGCCCGGGACCTGCGCCACCGCCTGCCACCGTTCCACCGGCCGCACCTCACCGAAACCGGTCAGCACCGGCTGAAACGCCTGTGCCTCCAACTGCTCTGCGCGAACCACCGGCAGTTGCGGGCCGTCATCCGAACGTTGGGGCTCAGGCGCCAGGACAATGGCGGTTGCCAGGATAAACAATCCAATCAACACCGGTGGCAGAAACAACCAGCGGGGCCGGGAGCGGATGTATTGCCAGCTATCGGACAAATTCATGCATCCACCTCCGGCAGCTTCAGAGCGGACAGCAGCAGTGGCCGCAGCACGCCGGCAACGGCACGTATCCGTGTCGGGTTATAGCCGCGCCAGCCCAGCCGCCGAAACAGAATCGGCCGGCCGATGTTGAACACCATCAGCTGGCCAATCAGTGCATGTGCCCGCAGGATGGTCACGGGATCGTCTGCCGGACAGCCATCGACCATCGCCACCATGTCAGCGAACAGCAGATGGAGCTGCCGCGGCAGGGCCTGATAGAAACGGTCGAAATGTGGGCCCGGCACACTGAATTCACGCAGGATCAGCGGCAGAAAGCGCTGCATGTCAGGATTGCCCAGGAAAGTGTCGAGCAGCGCATCGAGCAGATCAGCGATCAGCCGTGCCTGACGGACAGAATCAGCACCTGCCAGCGCCCGGCCCTGGTCGAAAGCCGCACGGGCCAACGCCAGCCTTGGCTGCAACACTTCGACGACAGCCTCGATGCTCGCACGGTACAACTCATCCTTGCCGCCGAAGTGATAGCGAATCGCAGCGACGTTGGTTCCCGCCTGTTCGCTCAACATCCGGGTGGAAACGCCGTGGTAGCCGTACGCACCAAACAGATCTATAGCGGCATCAGTGAGCGCCTGAGCGGTGGGGGACGGACCTGCGGAGTTGGGCATGGCATCTTCCTCAGCCGATCCGCCGATGGTCACTCAAGCGCTTATAGATTTCAATCATTTGATTGAAATCTATAAGCGCGACAGCAATCACGATGACGTGGCGTACTCTGCCGGCGCTGGGACCTGTCACTGTGACTGCGCAGCGGCTGGCCCCGATCATCCCGCGTCACCCAGCCGA
>SKXG01000122.1 GCA_007128525.1 Pseudomonadales bacterium
AACGCCACGGCATCGAACAGCAGCTGAACGAGAGTCGTGCAGCACTTGAGTCCATTGATGCCCGGGTTCGGGAGCTGGAGGCTCAGCGCGCTGACCGGGAGGCTGTGGTCAACGATGTACGGGTACAGCTTGAAAGTGCACGGGTGGAACGACAGGGCCTGGCGGTGACGCGCGGCAACCTGCTGGAACAGATTCAGGCAACTGGGCTGGCTTTTGACGATGTGCGCGCCGGCCTGCCGGAAGATGCTTCAGAGGAGGGCTGGGCGCAGGCACTGGACAAGCTGCTGGCGCGCATTCAGCGCCTCGGGGCCATCAACCTGGCGGCGATTGAGGAGTATCAGTCTGCTGCGGAGCGGAAGCAGTACCTGGATGAACAGCACGACGATCTGAACGAAGCGCTGGAAACCCTGCAGAACGCCATCAAGCGTATTGACCGCGACACGCGACAGCGCTTCAAGGACACCTTTGAGAAGGTCAATGCGCACTTGAAAGAGTTGTTCCCGCGGGTGTTTGGCGGTGGCCACGCCTACATGGAGCTGACGGGTGACGATCTGTTGGACACCGGGGTGTCACTGATGGCCCGACCGCCGGGCAAGCGCAATGCGAGTGTGCATCTGCTGTCGGGGGGCGAAAAGGCCATGACCGCGGTGGCGCTGATTTTCTCGATCTTCCACCTTAACCCCAGTCCCGTCTGCCTGTTGGACGAGGTGGACGCACCCCTTGATGACTCGAATGTCGTTCGGTTTGCCGACCTTATCCGGTCGATGTCTGATGAGGTACAGTTCATCATCATCACCCACAACAAGCTGACCATGGAAATGGCGGATCAGCTGATGGGCGTTACCATGAACGAACCCGGCGTCTCCCGCATGGTCAGTGTAGATGTCGAAGAAGCGGCAGCGATGGCGGAGCTCTGACCCGCTTAAACTGGCCGGTAGTTTTTGTTACTTTCACCGTGCAGGTTCATTTGAGGAGCCCAGGTGGACATTAAGAGTTTGATACTGATCGGCGGTGGCCTGTTGCTGGCGGCGGTGATCGGTCATGGCTTCTGGTTGGCCTGGCGCAACAAGCGTAGCAACCTGCGCCTCGACATCGACCCGAACATTCCGGAGGACGACGTCGATCCCCTTGAGCTGTTGCGCGGTGAGCTTCCTAACGGTGGCGCACGGGTGCGGACTGCACAGGAGGAAGCCGACGCCGAGCGGAACAGGCGCAAGCAGGAAACCCTGTTCCCGGATCCTGAAGACAACGAAGACGGCGGAGCCCGGGCAGGCAGCGCCGAACCCGCGCTGCAGGTGCACACGGACGACCGTATTGGTGGGCCGCGAAAGTCCAGTCGACCGTCGACTTTCCGTCGTGGCCGGCAACATGATGTGTTCACCACAAGCCAATCGGACGCACCAGCGGACGAGGACGATTCAGAAGACACAGACGTCCAGCAAGCCGAGCCAGAGGCTGGACGTTTGCCGGATGAGGTCATCGTCATCAACGTGCTGGGGCGTGGCAATGTTGTATTTGCGGGTAACGACCTGATGGAAGTGTTCCTGCGCCACAAGCTGAAGTTTGGTGACATGAACATCTTTCATCGGCTGGAGCCGGTTAGGCGCGTGCCACAGTTCAGTGTTGCCAGCGCCGTGGAGCCCGGCACCTTCGATCTGAGCAATATGGACAGCTTCAGTACCCGTGGGGTCAGTTTGTTCATGCAGCTGCCCGGACCCAAGGAGCCACTGGCCACGTTCGATGACATGCTGGCGGTGGCCCGGGATCTGGCCGGCTCACTGGGCGGCGACCTCAAGGATGAACAGCTGAGCGTGATGACGGCACAGAGCATCGAGCATTGCCGTCAGCGCATCACAGACTACACGCGCAAACGACTTTCCCAGCGCGGTTGACGCCTTGACCCAAAGTTCCGATCGACAATCTGCAGCGCGTACGGCTGACCGCATCGAAGCGTTGCGTGCTGAGATACACCATCACAACTACTGCTACCACGTGCTGGATGCGCCCGAGATATCAGACGCCGACTATGACGCGCTGTTTGATGAGCTGCAGGCGCTGGAGCAAGCGCATCCCGATCTGATCACACCGGATTCACCGACGCAGCGGGTCGGCGCCGCGCCGCTGGACGGTTTTGCACAAGTGCGGCACGAAGTTCCGATGCTGTCGCTGGAAAAAGCGACCTTGGTTGAAGAACTTGAGGACTGGGACAGGCGAAACCGCAAGTTGCTCGATCAGGAAGCGGCGCTCGCCTATAGCTGTGAACCGAAAATCGACGGTGTAGCCGTTAGCCTGCTGTACGAGTCGGGACGGCTGGTACGGGCTGCCACCCGGGGGGATGGCACCACAGGCGAGGACATCACCGCCAATGTCCGGACCATTAGCGCATTGCCGCTGAAGCTGCGTGGGAACCCGCCACCGATGATTGAAGTGCGCGGCGAAATCTATATGCCGATTGCCGCGTTCAATGCGTTCAATGAGGCGGCAGCGGCCAATGGTGAGCGGACACTGGTCAATCCCCGCAACGGTGCTTCCGGCAGCCTGCGGCAGCTGGACCCCAAAGTGACGGCAGCGCGTCCGCTGAACTTCTTCTGTTACGGCATTGGCCAGATCGGAGGCGAAGCCATGCCGTCGACCCAGTCCGAACAAGTGATGCATCTGCGTGAGCTTGGTTTGCGGACCAACCCGAATTTTCGCGCTTGCAAGGACATCGCAGCCTGCGCCGAGTACGTCGACTGGCTGCAGACACGGCGCGACGCACTCGATTACGAGATAGACGGCGTGGTGATCAAGGTTGACGATGTCGAGGCGCAGCAACGCCTGGGTACGCTGACCCGGCGCCCGCGCTGGGCCATTGCCTTCAAGTATCCAGCACAGGAAGCGACCACCAGACTGCTTGATGTTGAGTTTCAGGTTGGAAGAACGGGCGCGATTACGCCGGTCGCGCGCCTCGAACCGGTGTTTGTCGGTGGCGTCACCGTCAGTAATGCCACGCTGCACAACATGGATGAGATTCGGCGCCTGGATTTGCGGATCGGCGACAGCGTGTTGATACATCGTGCCGGTGACGTGATTCCCAAGGTGATGCAGGTGGTTCCCGGTAAACGGCCCAGGAATGCCCGAGCCGTAGAGCTGCCGGCCAGTTGTCCGGTCTGTGGTGCGGACGTGATCCAGCCCGAAGGTGAAGTGGTTGCGCGCTGCAGTGGCGGTATCAGCTGTCCGGCGCAACGCGTACAGGCCCTGTTGCACTTTGGCTCACGACTGGCGCTGGATATTCAGGGTCTCGGTGAGCGCATCGTGCAGCAGCTCGTTGATCAGGAGCTGGTGCAGACGGTGGCAGATCTGT
>SKXG01000354.1 GCA_007128525.1 Pseudomonadales bacterium
AGCAGGACATCGGACTGCGTGCCGTCCTCAGCCTGCCGTTCATCGTTCGCGGTTCCCGGGTCTGCCGCTTGCACGCCCGCAGCGTCCGGCAGTTCTTCAGGTTCCGCCGCAACAACTTGTGGCACATAGCTCAGAACCCAGACCAGAACTGCTGGCGCAAGGAACAACTTCAATACTGACATCAGCCTGCTTCCTCCCCCGATCCGGTCAAGATTAAACCAGATTCGTGCAGCGAGTCGAGCCGGAGACAAACTAAAGCCGCGGCACGGCATTGTCGCGCCTTAGCGGCTCTGTTGGCACTGTCGGCCGGTCTTCGGTATCGACCCTGGGCCCCTGTACGCTACGCCGCAACTGCCCGTAGCGTGCTCCTTTTTACTATACGGGGCAGCGCCGGGCTACCGTCGTTTCGCACAAGCGCTTTCGTCGAATTGATGTTGACAGCCGCAACACGCGGACGATAATGCTGCCCATGCCGTATGCAGCCCCACATCTCAGCATGCTCCGAACAGCGTCGGTCAACCTGACCGTCGCTCGCTGCCTGTGCCTGGCCGGTCAGCGGCATACCACCCTCAGCCTGCTCAATTCGGTTTCCTGGACAGACGGGCGCTGGCGACGCTGAACGCGATGCCGCTCCTCTCGGCCGACAATCCGGCCGTCCGTCAAACTGTACCCGACCTGTATCACACTTAGTCCTGGTCGGGTTCATGCCAGGGAACCAGAACCATGATGTCATGGATATCCTGCCCCAGTCCGGTACTGGAAACGCTGTCTGGCCTGTATCGACCGATGCTGCTACACATACAGGAGGCTCAGCAGTCACTGGTGCTTGCAGACCTGCTGGGATGGGTCACACAGCTGCGCCGTGCGCAGGTTGGCAGCGATACGCTGCTGCTGATTGCCGATGGTGCAAGGCCAATACCTGACCAGTACAAACGCGATCTGCTGTCGCAGTTGCTGACATGCGGCGTAGATACCAGGCTGCTGTTTGCCTGCGCCTCTGAGGTCGAGACCGGTTTTACTCAGCCGTCGCAACTGGCCGCCATGCTCGATGCCAAGCCACTGTGCTTACCGGAGAATCGGCGCGCTCTGTCGTCCACACAACTGCCGCTCGGAAAGCTGCCTCTCGATGCGACGGCGGACACCATAGCCGCTGCGCTCGCGGCACAGCTGCAGGCGCCGGACGGTGCTGCTTTGACCTTTCAGATGCTGAACGCGCCCGCAGTAAAGGCGCTCCAATCCGTCGACGGCGCGGTGCTGGGCGATTTGCAATGCCGTTTCAACGAAGGGCGTCTGCCTGCGCCGGAGCTGCAGAGATGTCTGGAACCGGTGTTCCGGGCGCTGCTGAGGCCGCTGCAAATGCGCCTCAGGCAGCTGGCAGCGGCGCCTGCGTTGGTAGAGCGGCACCGGCTACGCCAGCTCGGTCAGGTCCGCGGGCTGCTTCAGGCCGCGTCGTCCGGATAACGGGTCTGCAGCCATTCGCCCAGCACCCGACAGGCGTCGGTTGCGGTAAAGATGCCGGTCAGGTGGCCGTCGCGCACAACCAGGGCGGCACTGATGTGGCGCCGCGCCATAGTCAGTACGACATCGCTGAGTAGGTGGCTTTGTTCAACGACGTAGGGTTCAGCAATCAGCGCGTCTTCCACACAGAGTTCGCGTGGGTCCGGATAATCCAGTTCCGGCCCCAGTATGAGCTTGATATCGCGGTCTGAGATGATGCCGACCAGCCGTTCATCGCGAACCACCGGCAGGTGGTGGACACGATGTTCCAGCATCAGGCGCCGCGCCTCGAGCAGCGCCGCTTCCGGCGCTACGCTCTCTGGCGCGACGGTCATAACAGCGGCAATCTGTGGCGGCGTACCGGGCAGCGTCCGTTGTTCGGTCAAGGTTCACCTCCGTATACCTGTATAGCCAGGGCAGCCCGAGCAGCAATGCCGCTATTGAACGCCGCTGTACAGACCAGGGCAATACCGGATACCCCGGAGGTTGCGGCCCGACCCAGGTTCCGGGCGCACGCCATGACAGTGCCACTTGCCGAAGGGCGGACCTTGTATCAGCATGCGTTCAGGAGCTTTGCATCGCATCAAGCTGACTGGAAAACGCAACTGGGGGAACGAACATGTCTGAGTTCGAAGGGAAAGTAGCCGTCATCACCGGTGCCGGCGGGGGTCTGGGCCGCGCGCATGCCATTGAATTTGCCAAGCGTGGCGCCTGCGTGGTCGTCAACGACCTCGGCGGCAGCGTGGACGGTGCCGGCAAGGGCGACGCCGCGGACAAGGTCGTGGCGGAAATCCGAAAGATGGGTGGCAAAGCCGTCGCCAACAAGGCATCGGTCGCCGATCCGTCCGGCGCAAAGAGCATGGTCGACGATGCCATCGAGAACTTCGGCCGCATTGATATTCTGGTCAACAACGCCGGCATACTTCGGGACAAGACGTTCAAGAAGATGAGCCTGGATGACTTCGACCTGGTGGTCAAAGTCCACTTGCTGGGCACCGCCTATGTTACCCATGCAGCCTGGCCGCTGATGCTCGAGCAGAACTATGGCCGTATCGTCCTGACCAGCTCCGGCTCCGGTATCTTCGGCAATTTCGGCCAATCGAACTATGGCGCAGCAAAGATGGGCATGCTGGGCTTGATGAATGTCCTCGCGCTGGAAGGCGCATCACGCAATGTTCATGTGAACTGTCTGTCTCCGGGCGCCGCCACGCGAATGACCGCGACTGTGCCAGGTCGTCAGGTCGACCCGGACGATCCGCCACCCGAACGCTCACCATCATTGGTCAGCCCGGCAGTCCTGTTCATGGCCAGTGAGGATGCGCCAAATGGGGCGGTAATCACCGCTGCCGGCGGCCGCTTCAGCCGCGCACAGGTGTTTGTCAACGAGGGCGTTGAACTGGGCGTGGACGCCACCTTCGAATCATTGCTGGAAAACAGCGAGGCGTTGATGGATATGAGCAAGGCAAAGCCGCGCGAGCGCCGGGCGCCCAGACCCTCTGGCAACGCCGGTAGCTGACGAGCAGGATAAGGCGCGCTACTGCAGCAGGTCGGACTGTGCCATGCCGATGCTGACGGCGATCGGCCGATGGTCGGATATGGCGCAGTCCAGCACTTCGTAGTTGTTGATCTGCAGGCTGGGTGAGACCAGCACGTGGTCGAGCGCAAGCGCGGGCCGCCAGCTCGGATAGGTGGGCTGCACGTCGTCGGCCGCAATCAGACCGGCACCGGCCAGCGGCGAACCGGAAAGCAGGCTGCTCAGGTGGCTGTTCATGTCGCCCATGACCACCACGTGACGGTGACCCTGAATCAGGTCCCGGACGTAGGAAAGCTGCTGATTGCGAGC
>SKXG01000163.1 GCA_007128525.1 Pseudomonadales bacterium
ATCCTGCGATCCTCACTGCTCTGCTGCTGGTTGTAGTCGGCCGTGTCAGCGTTCACTCATCACCTCTCCATGATCATGTCAAAACCACCAAAGATCAGTCGCTGACCATCGAAGGGCATGGGGTTGACGTCGGGATTCATGCGCGGGTCGTCCATCACCTTTGCCATGCCCGCGTCGCGCACTGCACGGGATGGCCACTCGATCCAGGAGAACACGACGGTCTCATCCGGTCCACATTGCACCGCCATGGGAAATGACGTGACCTTGCCCGCCGGCACATCATCGCCCCAGCACTCCACCACACGCAGCGCGCCATGCTCACGAAATACGGCAGCAGAATCCGCCGCGTGTTGCCGATATTGCGCTTGGTTGGCGTTGGGTATTGCTGCGACGAAGCCATCTACGTAGGTCATAACGCTCTCCATTTATGTTGATATCAACCTTTTTGAGCGTATCAATCTGGCTTTCATGGATCAAGCCTTAGGCCATCGCTTGCCGATAAGTGGCGGGGTCGGTGAAGTGCCGCTTGGGGCCACCATAGGCTTCGAACAGCGCATGATGGGCACGCAGCGACATGTCATCATGAGGTTCCTGGCAAGTGCTGACTTGCCTGAACCCGAGTTACCAACGATGGCAATACGTATGTCGTCTCACACCACCATCAAGGCCACATACACCCCTACCGGATCCTCGATCACCGCGTACTCCCGTGCGCCACGCCGATTCTGGAGCACTTTTACAACTCTGCCGCCAACCTGCTCGGTACGCCGCAAACTCTCAACCAGATCGCCAACCGGCAGATGGAGCAGCCAGGCGGCTGGCAGATCAGCATGCTCATCACGCGCGTACCGTACGCCGGCAACTGCCGTGCCGTTTTTATCGAGCATCCTGTAGCCGCTTACACCGGCATTACCATCTGCCGGAGCCTCGTCAAGGACCGTCCAGCCTATGACCAGCTGGTAATAATCCCGAGTAGCGGCGGCATCAGGAACCGTCAGATCCAACCAGGCAATTCGGCCCACGCCTGCGGCATCCGCCGCAGCCATCCGTCCCTCAGCCGGAAGCTCATCGACCGACACCTCCGGAATGACGCCAAACGCCGCCCCATTGGGATCCGTCAACACGGCCCACTGGCTAACGCCGGCATCACTGCGGGCGTGCATGAGTTCCCGACCCCCCGCAGTGACTGCCCGCCGGGCACTTACTGCCACATCCGCCACTTGAATGTGCGGCATCCATTGCAAGGGCAACTGCGAATACTCCGCGCTCTGCGCTCCCAGTCCGATGATGGGGAGCCCGAGGTTGTTCAAGAGATCCTCGCGCCAGAGCGGGGCTGTGCCGGTCGTCAGCACACGCGCGTAGAAAGCAACCTCGCGCTCGTGCTCCGGCGCAGCAATGTCGGCACTGAAGACAGCGCCCACGCCGGGCTGAAACATTTCTAACATCGACTCCTCCCCCCTCGTCGCAATCGGCGCTTGACTATCCGTCTCCGCGCAGTGCCGTCGCCGGGCTGCTTCTCGCCGTTCGCCACGACTGCAACGCCATGTTCACAAAGGCGATCCATGAACACCCCGAGGCTTGTAACGCCCGGGCGTCACCCCGAAGTGCTGACGGAAAGCCGCGACAAAGGCGCTGACACTGGCATAGCCCGCATCCAAAGCTGCACCACTTACCGAGACACCACTGACCAACTGTGCCAGACCATGCTGCAGCCGTGCACGTTGCCGCCAAAGATGAAACGACAATCCTGTCTCTTCCGGGAAACACCGTTGCAAAGTGCGTGTACTGGCGCCGACCGAATGGGCCAGCTCAGTCAACGTCGCTGGACTACCGGGATCAGCCAGCACCTGCTCAGCCACCCGACGGGCACGTTTGTCTCTCGGCAAGGGCAGCGCCAACGGTGATGTCGTACTCGCATCAAGCAGATCCAACAGCAGCGCCTGCATCCGCTGTTGTGCCGGCACGTCTGATCGCAGCATCCCGACCCCCACGATGTGCAAGATCAGCTCGCGCAGCAGCGGGCTCACTTCCAGGGCCCGACAGGTCCTTTGCGTGTTCAAAGTCAGATGCGGTGCCACATAAAGGGTACGTATGGCGGTGGTGCCCTGAAACCGGATCTGATGGACCACGCCGGCGGGCGCCCAGATGGCACGAGTCGGTGGCACCAACCAACAGCTGTCTTGTGTTGAGACCCGCATGGTCCCGGTCGCGGCATAGATAAGCTGCGACCATCGATGGCTGTGTGGCTCGATGCCATGGCCATCGCCATAGGTCAGGGCCAGGGTCCGAAGCACAACAGGGGCATCATCGATCATGATCTGGCGTGCTCACGATACTTTTCGGCAGAGTAGCGCAAGCACGCCGATCCCGGAATGGCTTATCGTCTACCTGTTGTTCTCTGTCATCACCAGCGAGGCCCGTGCCATGCCAGCAACTCTGCGACACTTCGCCATCAATGCCGACGACGTCGACCGTGCACGTCACTTCTACCAGGAAGTGATGGGCTGGCAGTTTGATCCCTGGGGGCCACCGGATTTCTACCAGATTCACAACGCCGGCGACGACGTGATCGGCGCCCTGCAATCGCGGCGCAGCCTCGGCCAACGCAGCATGCCGGGCATCGAAATGACCGTCGGCGTGGAGAGTCTGGCGGAAACGATTCAGGCGGTCGAAGCCAATGGCGGCCGCCTACTCAACCAACCCTTTCGCATTGATGGCGTCGGTGAACTCGTGTTCTTTGAGGACAGCGAAGGCAATGCCCTCGCCGCAATGCAGTACGAGCCGGGGTACTTTCAATGAGCCCGCCATTGAGCGCCAGATCGCCATTGCCGCTGCTTAAGTTCGACCAGTATGGGGTTTCCCGCTCAATGTGCAGACCCTGTACTTGCGTGACAGCCAACGTGTGACCGGTGGGTGATCCGGCCAGTCAGCAGCAAAGTGTGCGATCAAGGCCAGCAGCGCTTCGTGCAACTCGGCAATGCACCGGGCGCCAAACCTTTTGCGCCAATTGCCTTCGATCTGCTTGAGACGCGCTGGATAACGGTCGCGCATCGCACGGCCTCGCGTACGCAGGCGTACCCGTTTCTTGCCCGGGCGCTCCGGGTCGGCCTCCACATACAGCATGCGGTGGCGTTCCAGGGTTGAGCCGCCGGTGCCGGACAGGTCGACATCCGGCGTGACCGTCTCAAGCGGTGCGCCATCATCGGGAATGTGCTGCAGAACATTGGCATCGAAGAACTGCCAACCTATACCGTCCCACTCGTAATCGATCATGAACGCCATCAGGGCCTGGGACAGCGAAGCCGGCAACGACAGCGCATCAGTCGAGGCCC
>SKXG01000017.1 GCA_007128525.1 Pseudomonadales bacterium
GCACATCCCCGGCAAAGCGGGACATTTCCAGCGCGCCGCCCGCATAGATGTCCAGATTGATCTCGTCCGGCAGCGGGATCATCGTCAACCGATAGCCGCCACCCAGTGAGACGCGGAGAAAGTCGACGTCGTCTGTCAGGTAACGGCCGTTGGCGAAGCCGAAGATCTCTTCAGTGATCTGAAAACCACCGCCAACACGGAGGCCAATAAAGTCTTCGCCGCGGAAAGCCGGATGTACCCGATAATCCGGATAGATGGCCAGCGCAGCATCGACATAATTGTAGTTGTATCCCTGAGCCATCGCCGCTGACGGCAATGCCAGGCCCAGAACTGCCAGCACCACGTATAACTGCCGCCGGCCGAGTTGAGCCATCTTCCGTAGGGCAGCGCCCGCCTGAGTTGTTGTCATTGTCGTTGCCACTGTCAGTTACCTCCTGTGAACACCTGTGATCGTCCCGAACGCTACCACAGCGGGACAGTCAGTCAATCATAACGCCCGGCATGGCAGCCGTCAGGCAAAGAAAAAGGGCTGCAAAGCAGCCCTCTTTCGATCTACTCAATCAGAGTCTGCTGCAGGGCTCAGCCTGCTTCCGACGCCTGTTGATCCGTGTAGTTGGACACTTCCTTCATGCTGAGCTTGATGCGGCCGCGGTTGTCGATGTCGAGTACCACCACATCGATTTCCTGACCTTCTTTGAGATAGTCGGTGACTTTCTCGACACGCTCATCGGCGATCTGCGAGATGTGCACCAGGCCATCTTTGCCCGGCAGAATGGTGACAAAGGCGCCGAAGTCGACGATCCGGGCCACCGTGCCTTTGTAGATCCGGCCAATCTCGGCATCTGCGGCGATCGCCATGATCCGCTCAACAGCAGCGTCCTTGGCTTCGGCGTTGTCCGCATAAACGCGAACACTGCCATCGTCATTGATGTCGATGTCGGCACCGGTCTCCTCGACAATGGAACGGATCACGGAACCGCCCTTGCCAATGATGTCGCGGATCTTGTCCGGATGAACCTTGACCACGACCATGGCGGGGGCGTTGTCGTTCAGGCTTTCCCGCGACTGGCTGATGACCTTGTTCATCTCACCGAGGATGTGATGGCGGGCCTCATGGGCCTGCTCAAGCGCCGCCTCCATAATCTCTTCGGTGATGCCTTCTATCTTGATGTCCATCTGCAGCGCGGTAACGCCGTCAGCAGTACCGGCCACCTTGAAGTCCATATCACCGAGGTGATCCTCGTCACCGAGAATGTCCGTCAGCACCGCATAGCGGTTGCCGTCCTTGACAAGACCCATGGCCACACCGGCAACGCTGGCTCGCAGCGGAACCCCGGCATCCATCAGCGCCAGCGACGTGCCACAGACCGTGGCCATGGAGCTGGAGCCGTTCGACTCGGTTATCTCCGAAACGACGCGCAAGGTGTAGGGGAAGTTGTCAGGATCCGGCAGCACCGCTTCCATGGCCCGCCGTGCCAGTCGGCCGTGACCGATCTCGCGCCGCTTCGGGCCACCCATCATGCCGGTTTCGCCGACACTGTAAGGTGGGAAGTTGTAGTGCAGCATGAAGCCATCTTTGTAGGTGCCTTCCAGGGCATCAATCATGGCTGCATCACGCAGCGTGCCCAGCGTCGCCACGACAATGGCCTGGGTCTCGCCGCGCGTGAACAGCGCAGACCCATGGGTCCGCGGCAGCACGCCAACTTCAACGTCAATCGGGCGCACCTTGCGCAGGTCACGGCCGTCAATGCGCGGCTCACCATTGAGCACGCGGTCGCGAACAATGGTTTTCTCCAGCTTGCTGAAGGTGTCCTTGACGTCGTCATCGGACCACTGCGCATCGTCACCGCCGGCAAGCGCCTCTCGCGCCTTGCTGCGCAGGTCGCTGATCTGACTTTGCCGTGCGGCCTTGTCGGTGATGCGATAGGCGGCACCCAGATCTGCCCTGACCAGCTCGGCAACGGCGCTCTCCAGCGCCTCATTGCTCGGCGCCGGCTGCCAGTCCCAGCGCGGCTTGCCGGCTTCTGCAGCCAGTTCCTTAATGGCGTTGATGGCAACCTGCATTTCCTGATGTGCAAACAGCACGCCGCCCAGCATCTGGTCTTCGGTCAGTTCCTTGGCCTCCGACTCAACCATCAGTACGGCAGCGTCGGTGCCGGCGACAACCATGTTCAGCGCCGATTCCTTGGTCTTGGCATAACCGGGATTCAGCAGGTACTCGCCATCCAGGTAGCCCACTCGCGCACAGCCAATCGGGCCATTGAAGGGCACACCGGAAACGGCCAGTGCCGCCGAGGCACCGAGCATGGACGGAACATCGGGGTCCATGTCCTTGTCGACGGACATGACTGTGCAGACCACCTGCACCTCATTCATGAAACCGTTTGGGAACAGCGGCCGGATCGGCCGGTCGATCAAACGCGAAGTCAGCGTCTCTTTCTCACTCGGACGGCCTTCGCGGCGGAAAAACCCGCCCGGGATCTTGCCCGCAGCATAGGTCTTTTCCTGATAGTTCACGGTGAGTGGGAAGAACGACTGTCCCGCGCGTGCCTCTTTGGCCGCCACCACCGTGCAGAGCACGACCACGTCATCCATGGTGACCATCACCGAACCGGTAGCCTGTCGCGCCACACGGCCGGTTTCCAGGGTCACGTTGTGTGGCCCGTACTTAAATTGCTTCTTTACCACTGTCAAAATGCTTCCTCCTGATGACCTTCCGACAGACGCCCCCATGGCGCCGGCCGGCCGCCGGCAGATGCCTGCGCTACTTCGCAGCCCGACTCTGCCGACAGTAGGGCAGGCCCTCGGGCCTGCCCGCGTCGCGCCTCTTGGCGCGGCTTCCTTCTGTCCAACCTTCTACTGCCTGTTGCCGTCGGCCTACCTTCTCAGCCCAAGGCGCTGGATCAGGCTGCTGTAGCGCGCCTGGTCCTTGTCACGCAAATAGTCCAGCAATTTACGACGCTGGTTGACCATGCGGATCAGCCCGCGACGTGAATGGTGATCCTTGCTGTTGGCCTTGAAATGATCCTGCAAACTGTTGATGTTTGCGGTCAACAGCGCCACCTGCACTTCGGGCGACCCGGTGTCGTTCGGCGCCTGCTGATATTCAGCGAGAACCTTCGCTTTTTCTGCTGCGGAAAGAGCCATACTGCTTACCTCCAATATGCCTGTGATTGGGAGCCGGCCCCCATGGCCGGTTGTCCCTGCTGATTCGCAACCGCGCATATTTGCAGCCGCGAACCCTGCTCCGGACAGGCTTTGACCTGCCCCGAAAGCCGTATGTTCAATGATTGACGACCAGCCGCCGAGGCGCCACCC